>NZ_JBXXZH010000041.1:0-48807 GCF_059640475.1 Calothrix sp. CBUCES-K 9914 | reverse complement strand
GCTGGCGAATAGTAGGTCTGACCCCTCAGCATCACGATTTTACGTCCTGAACCGCGAATGTAGAGACCGTACATGTACGGTCTCTACACGCCTGTTTTTATGAAATGATGGGTGTTACCCCCGAATCGCCATTGGTATCCTTTAAGAAGTCGGGAATCTGAACACCCAAATTTTCACAACTCATATAGGATTGCTATAGATATGCAAGGCGCCTTTTTGGATAAGCCGTTTAATTAAATTAATTTAAGAAAAATAGCTCCAAGTAGTTTTAACTTACATGCGGGGTTGTGGCGCCTGTTTTGGTTACAATATCTTTACAATCAACTCAAGTTCTTACCAACAGGATATGCAAGGCGCCATTTTAGATAAACAGTCACGTATCAACTGGGCAAGTTTTATTGGAGACTTTTTACTTTCAGGAATGGTAGTCGGTCCTTTGGTTGCTCCTTTCCTTGCTGCATCTGGTTTACCAACGTTACCGATAATTGCCGATATTATCTACTTTATGGGACATCATGTGTGTCCACAGCCTGATATGGGAGTTATGCTGGCACCACCATTTGTGATGGCTGTGTGTATGCGCTGTTATGGTACAGTTACGGGATTATTATTAACGCGCGTTTTATTTGCTGTTACAGGTGGTAAAGGTTTTTACTGGTTGACTCAGTATGGTTGGAGTGGCGCCAGTATTGCCTCTGTTTTGATGATGGCTTATCCTTTTGAGTTAGCTGTACAAGTGCTGGGATGGTACTCGTTTAATAATTATTTGGCGGCGCCGTTTGGTTTGATTACTGGGTTAGCATGGGGTTTGTTTATGATGCCTGTGTTGCATGGAAGGCAAATGTTGCGGCAAAAATAGTTAGTACCAGCCCTTTCAATGCAAACAAAAGAACTATTTTATTTTTTGATAATTAAAGTAATGAATTGCTAGAAAAATAGGTATTTTTAGCAATTTTAGCTCAAATACGGAAAATAGCATGTGGAGCGCACCTTGATATAGATATAGTCAAGGATATCTTGAAGCCGCCCCTAATAATCTATAATTATGAGCGACTTTCAGGCGCCGCCATAGTAGTACTTAAGTTCGGAACATGGTGGGTGTCAACGCAAACGCACCCACGCCAAAGTTTATTCTCCACTCCCTGAAGTTCTTTCACTGACTAAGTTTTAGCTAGACATACCTTTGTTTATACCCGTTAGTCTCATCTTATTTACTGCATAAGTTTATTTTCGTGTTTTTTATAACTTTCATCTTGAGCTTGCTCAGTCATAGTTAAAAACAAATGTAATATTTGTTACCAGTAGTGCAAGTTGTATATTAGATATTAGATGATAATATTTACATCCCCCTTCAGAGTTATTTTTCATGATGACAAAGGTTATCCTCGTGCGCTTCAGAATTATTCTTAAGATAATTGCCTACCCACTTACAAGCTTGTTGTATAAGTTCGTCAGATGATTTGATAGACCATAATTTGACGCTACCGTCGCTACCGATAGTCGTTAGTTGCTGACCATCTGTACTTAATCTAATACTATTTACTGCAGGTTGTTGAGTGTTCCATACTACTAATGGTAGTAATGCTTTGCGGTCTTGCAGATTCCAAATTAATACGCGACCTGTGCTATCGCTGCTAATAATTTTCTTGCTATCTGGAGTAAAGCTGACTGCAGTGATTTGCGGACCGTATACTTGAAATATTCTTTCCGGTTCATTTTTACGATTCCATAAACGAATCGTACCATCATCCCCACCACTAACGATTTGCTTCCCGTCTTGACTAAACGCTACACTGTTAACGGCGCCTAAGTGACCTTCAAAGGGTTTTCCTAAAGGTTGACCTTGCAAGTTCCATAAATACATCTTACCGTCATCACTACCACCACTAAGTATTTGCTTACCATCTGGACTAAAAGCCAAGCTTTTTATCGGACGCGAATTAGTTGGAAATGGTTTTCCTAACGGTTGACCTTGTAAATTCCATAAACTGATTTTACCGTCATCGCTACCAGTAACTATTGTTTGACCATCTCGACTTAATGCCATACTGCTAACCGAACGCGAATCTACAGTAAATGATTTTCCTTGCTGTTGACCTTGTAAATTATATAAACTTATTGTACCGTCCTTGGCGCCACTAATTATTTGTCGTTCGTTGCCACCAAAACCAACACTGTTAGCAAAATTGTTATTATTGAAATTCTGAGTTTCCTGACCCTGTAAATCCCAAATGCGAACCGTCGTATCATCGCTACTACTTGCAATTTGCTGACCTGAGCGGCTAAAACTCACACTTCTAACGGGTCCAGTATGACCGACAAATTTCTCTAATTCCTTACCTTGCAAATTCCAAACTCGAACAGTACCGTCTCCCCCAGCAGTGGCTAATTGCTTGCTATCGGGACTAAATTTAATATCCCATACTTTGCGCTGTTGTGCATTCCATTCTTGAATCGGTTTTTTTAAAGGTGCTTGTATTGGTGTTTTCGTTGGTGCTTTGATTGGTTGTTGAACAAGTAACTTACTATCAATTTTCCAAACGCGGACAAAACCATCTTCTCCGCTACTAGCTAATATTTGACTATCTCGACTAAAACTTAAACCGCTTACCGATTTTTGATGACCTGTAAATTTTTCTAATTCTTGACCTTGAAAATTCCACACATAGATAATACCATCATCCCCTCCGCTAGCAATGAACTGACCATCGGGACTAAAACTGAGACTTTTAACTGATTTTTGATGCCCTACTAATTCTTTCAATAACTGCCCTTCTAAATTCCATAGGCGAACAGTACCGTTATTTCCAGCAGTTGCAATTCTACCATCTTGGCTTAACTCAATCCCCAATAATTGCCCTTGTTGTGCATCCCATTCTTTGACTAATTTCCCTTGCAAGTTCGACAAACGCACAAATCCATCCCCAGCAGTTGCGACAAACTCACCTTTAGGGCTAAATTTGATACTTCTCACTGAACCTTTGTGTTTTATAAATTTCTGTAATTCCTTACCCTGTAAGCTCCATAATCTCGCTGTACCATCATCTCCACTGGTAGCTAATTGTTGACCATCGTGGCTAAACACCACACTTCTAACGGGACGTTCGTAACCTTCTAGGCGGTTGCGTTCTCTAACAGTGAAAATTGCCCGTTGCAGCGTTCCTTCGATTTGTTCATGTAGTTGAGTATCACGTGGGAAAACTTTTAAAACTGGTTCTTCTAGAATTTTTCCAGCTTGTAAAATCTCAATCATTCCATCCAAAGATTGACTATTTCCTAAGTTTATTTCTGCGGATTGTCTCAATGTCTCGGCTTGTCTTTTCTGAGAGTACCACAGATTAACAAAAATTCCAAACGTCAACGCGCTTAAAATCAAGAATACAATCAACGTTATTCGCCATCTCCAACTAGCATTCCGACGTTTTTGTAAGACACTTTCCCGGACAAACTCAGTTTCTAACTTATTAAACCAATTTTGTTGGGAGTTGAGTTGCCACTTTAAAACATCGAGATAAGGATTCCCATTCCACAAAAATTCTTTGGGTTTTTCTCGTGCAGATTTTTGTGGAGATTGTGAATATAGCTTCCATAATCGCAGCAACCTGATACCAGTTTGACTAAATATATTTTCTATCTTACAAATTCCACGGTCTAGCCAATCAATCGCAGGTGAAACTGATGCTGTAAAACCCGATGATGTTGTTTGACTTTTCACGCTTTGCCACTCCACCGCCGCAGGTGTCAGGCGCCGTTGTAAAATGATACTTTCTTCCTCATCTTGCTTCCACAGTAGTAATTTTTGCCACCCTCGCACTAAAGCATCATGAGCTGGTTCTACATAGGGTTTACCCAAAGCATCTTGTCCTTCTACTAACAAACGCGCGTCGGTAAAACGACGAATAACCTCTTGAATGCGGGTATTTTCAGGTTCTGGATATTCTAATTCAGATAAAGCTACCCGTCTACGCGCCAATTCTTCCCCACCCACTGCTACCATCCGCAACATTAACTTACGAATAGTCTGAGCGTATGCCGTATCTTTTTTAACTAAATTATCATGCTCGCGGTCTGCTCTTTGAGTCAAACTGCGGGTTAATCCTCCCAATTGTTCATAGTCTGCTTGAGTAATTACTCGGTCGTTTCTTGTGCCTTCTCTGACACTCTTTAAATATTGCAAATATAATTCGCTGAGAGTAAAAGACAGCAACGGTAATGCTCCAGGCATTTGTGAGACTTCATCAATTAACCTATCCACTAAACTATACGGGTCAAAATACATTACCCGTGCTGAAGCTGGTTCTTCAATACAAGCACGTAATTCTTCGCGCGTCATCGGGGGCACAATAAACCGGGATTGATACCAATATGGTTCTAAGCTGGAATTAGACAATAGAGTTTCAAAGTCATTGCGTAATGTTAGGATAATCCGCAAATTATCTGCATAATTCGCGAGCAAATTTGTTAATAATTGCAAAAAATCTTCCCGTTCTCGCTCATCACGGCAAAGAGTCAGCAATTCTTCCCCTTGGTCAATAAAGAGCAATAATTTTGACTGCGGATTCTCTTGTAACCAAGTTTCAATCCCAACTTCTGTATTAATTATATTATTTAAAGCCTTTAACGGCGCCTCACCCGGACGCATTGGTGACAGAATATACCAAAGAGACCCATTATTGAGTTGATTTAACTGTTTAATGTAAGGTATCAACCCAGCTTTGACTAAACTAGATTTACCAGTACCACTGGCGCCCAAAACAACTGTAAAGCTTTGTTGATAAACATCTTGATACAATTGTTTTATTAACGCTTGTCTGCCAAAAAATAGTTGGCTGTGTTCCTCTTCAAAAGCTTGTAAACCACGATAGGGATTTTGTGATTCATCTAATACAGGTGCCGGTGGTAAATTTAACTCATGACCAGGAGAAAGAAAAATATACTCACCCTTATCATGCTTATTTAAAGACCAAATTCCTGGCGTTTGCCTTCTACGGTATTTTTCCGTGGGAACTTCGACGCACTCGCGTAAATATATATACAACTCAGTCGCAGTAATTACCCCATCCCCCATAGTTCTACCAGGTTGGGCAGGAGGATAAATATCAGCGGCGCCTTCTAGCGCTTTTAATAATGCAGCAGCGAAGGGTGAATGATTGCCAACTTGACCGCGTTCGCTATCTATATTAAAGTTATCTAAAGCTTTTTGGTCGGAAGCTGAGGAAGTAATAATTTGCCATGCCGCATCTCGAATAAAGCGGTCGTAGCGTTCTTGATAAATTACTTCTTCTGTAGTTAATAAATCGCGCGTACTCGACCAGCGGAAAGCACCAGCAAAACAACAATCAAGGATACCCAAAAAATGCCGACAAGGTAATTGGGTCAAAGCATCGTGCAACTTTGTCATCGGCAAATAACTATTAGTATCACCAAGAGAAGCATCTTGGGGGATTAAATAACCAGCAGGTCCATCATCACCATTAAGCGCAACTCCGTGACCAGCAAAGTAAAATAACAAACGGTCGTGTTCGGTAACTTGTGCGGGTAATGTTTCCTCTAACAGTCGGTTTAAGTTACTCAGGGTCGCAACTTCGTCTAAGCATACCCAAACTTGATATTGATGCTTTTCGCGGAGGGTTTGTACTAGTTTTTTGGCATCGTTAACGGCAGTTTTCAGGGAAGAAATTCCTTTTTTGTAGCTGTTTATACCTATAATGACTGCGAGGTTGCGTGAGAACATATTGCAATTTTTATCAGGTTTCAAGTAGGTGTATTACTTTACATCAATCACACGTAAAATAATGTAGTAAATGAGAGATACATGATCATGGCTAGTAACATTTACGCATTATTAGTAGGTATTGATAACTATGCTACACCCGTTAGTTGTCTCGAGGGGTGCATAAATGATGTAATGGCTGTAGAAGAATATTTAAAAACACGAGTAAAAACTGAAGGATGGAATTTACATTTAAAAATTCTTAAGGATTCAGAAGCAACCCGTCAAGCTATAATTAATGGTTTTCGCGAGCATTTATGTCAAGCGAACAGTAATGATGTCGCTTTCTTCTATTATAGTGGTCATGGTTCGCAAGAACCAGCACCGGAGGAATTTTCGGAATTTGAACCGGAAAAATTGAACGAAACGCTGGTTTGTTATGACAGTCGTATGGAAGGAAATTGGGATTTAGCAGATAAAGAGTTAGCCAAGTTAATTGCGGAGGTAGCGCAAAATAATCCCCACATTACCTTAATTTTAGACTGCTGTCATTCCGGTTCGGGGACAAGAGACCCATTCCAAGAAACCGCAGTTCGCGAATATACAGCCGATGTCCGGTCTCGTCCTATAGATAGTTTTATTTTTTGCCAGCAAGACGTTCAAAGTTTCCGCTCCTTAAAACAACAATTAGACAAACAAGTAGACAAACAATTATCGGGTTGGAATTTACCTCTCGGTAAACATATTTTATTCGCATCTTGTCAAAACTCGGAAACCGCCAAAGAATATAAAGTTGATGGCAAACACCGAGGTGCCTTTTCTTATTTTCTCACCAAAACCCTTAACCAAATCCAAGGAAATCTCACCTATCGAGATTTATTTAAACGTGTCAATGCTTTGGTACGCAGTAAAGTTAAACAATCACCGCAATTAGAAGCCACCGATAGTAAAGAATTAGACCAAATATTTCTAGGTGGAGCAGTGAGCGGGCGCCATCCATACTATACTGTTTGTCATCACAAACAATATGGTTGGATAATTGATGGTGGCGCCGTACATGGTGTACCTTGTCCTTCAGCTTGCGAAACTATGCATTTGGCGCTGTTTCCAATTACAGCCAAAGCTAGTGATTTACGCAAATTATCTAGTAAACTTGGAGAAGCGCAAGTTACCGAAGTTTTACCACAACTCAGTCAAATCACAATAGAGGGAATTACAGACTTAGACACACAACAAACTTTCAAAGCCGTTATTACCAGTTTACCTTTGCCACGATTAGGTGTACGCTTTGTTGGTGAAGAAGAAGGAGTGCAATTATTAAAACAATCATTACAAAATATTGATAATGAGCAACCTTCGGTGTATGTACGCGAAGTACACGATAGCGAGACCGCCGAATTTAAAGTTATCGCTCTAAAGGGAGAATATATCATTACTCGACCTGCTGACGGTGTACCTATAGTTAAGCAAATTCCTGGTTATAGCCAAGATAGCGCTATATTAGTTGTTCAACGTCTCGAACATATTACCCGCTGGACAAATCTCAGCGAACTATCTAGTCCTGCAAATAGTCGAATTAGTGCTTCGGCAATTAAACTTGAAATTTATCAAAACGATAAAGTTGTAGAAGATGCTCAAATCCGCCTTAACTACTACCAAGATAATAGCGGCAAATGGAACCGACCGACTTTCAAAATCAAGCTCAAAAATACTAGCGACGAAACCCTTTATTGTGCATTACTCAACTTAACCGAACAATTTGCAATTAATGCGGGCTTTTTTGAGGCAGGTTATATCAAACTTGAACCTAACCAACAAGCAATGGCTCTAGGTGGAAGAGCTATTCCTGCTATCATTCCTGACGAATTATGGCGCCAGGGAATTACCGAATATCAAGATATTTTGAAACTCCTCGTTTGCACTAATGAACTTGATGCTAGATTATTAGAACAAGATAAACTCGATTTGCCTCGTAAAAAATATACTCAACGTAGTTTACAGACAAGTACCCTCAACCGTTTAATGAGTCGCTGGCAACCGCGCGATTTTATTCTAGATGAACCAGCCAAAGAATACGATGATTGGGTGACTAGTCAAATTGTAATTAAAACAATTAGACCATAGATAATAATAATAGATAATAATTTCTAAATTCACAGGAGGTTTTCATGAAACTTAAAGTAATAGTTCACGAAGCTGAAGAGGGTGGATACTGGGCAGAAGTTCCAGCTATCCCTGGTTGTGCAACTCAGGGAGAAACATTTGAAGAGTTACTTGAAAATCTGTATGAAGCTATTGAGGGCTGTTTATCGGTTGATATTGACTTAGAGCAAGTAACGGGTAGTCATCATATATAATTACAAATATAATTACAAAGAACTTATTTGCTCTACAAATTTATCTATATATATTTTGTGATTATAGCTATTTTGTACTAAAGTATATCCTCGTTGTGCTAGGTTGTCTGCTTTTTGAGGGTTGTTTAGTAATTCAGTTATAGTTTGACGTAGTTCTTCTGCGTCACCTTGAGTTACAGTTACGATTGCACTTGCCTGTTCTAATTCTGTGATAATTCCTGGGGCTTTGGTAATTATAACCGGGCGCCGACATGCTAGCGCTTCAAACATTGTACTTAGTCCAGCTTGATAGTTATTTTCAAATAAGGGAATTACTACAATATCAGCATCTCTGTATAGTTGTACTAACTCTTGCCAATCATAATAGCGACACGACATATTTTTTGGCACCACTTCTGGAAACGCGCGTTTAGTTGCTTTGGCATTTGGTGATGCTACACAAATTTTGACTTCAATATCTGATAATTCTTCAGTTGCAGCTGCAAGGGTACGATAGTCACGTTTTTCTAACCCTGCACTCGCTATTATTGGATGTGTTTTTGTAGAAGAGACTTTACCAGGTGTGAAGAACGATATATCTGTTGGTTGTTCGACGAAAATCACAACTTTACTTTCTGGTAAGTTTAGATAATTGCGTAAAAAGTCTGCACTTGCGGATGTATAAGTCATGAACAAGTCAATTTTGTCCTGAACTTGGAATAATTTTAACGCCAAGCGTCCACGTAGTCGATTTATATTATGAATAAATACTACTATTTTTGGACGCTTTTGATTGGCGCCCCCCTGAGCGGTTACTAAATTGGCTACTGGTATTCCAATATCTTCCCCTGTACAGAATACTACTGAGTCTTCTGTTAATTGCTGCGATAAGGAGCGTGCTAATGTCCAGTGCTGTACATCACCCATCAACAACGCGCGAAGCTTATCTGATGGGAATGGTACTTGTTCTTGTGGTTGATGTATCTTAGCTCCTAGGATTTTACTTACTTCCCACATGACGTGGCAAGGCGATTTTCCTAACTGCGCGTGTTGAGCTATCAACTCTAGGTCAAATGCACGACTAAAAACAATATGGTACTTCACAGTACCTCCTTTTACACCTGTAAATTCATCTTAGCAGTCGTGTCTGAATTTTGGTACATGAATTCCGATGGTTTGATGTAGTTAATTTGACTTTGTTGTGAATATTTTGTTTCTGTAGTAAAATATGATGGGATAATTATATATGACTAGAAGAGTTGGTTTGTGAAAAGACTTTATCAAATTTGGCGGCGCCTTCGCCAAGAATACATGCTTTTTGTTCGTCTAAGAGTTTACTCTTAGTAAGGGTTTGCAATTTACTCCGGAATTCTAAGTAATTACGTTGCGTTTGCTCTTGAATGTATGTAACACAATTATTTGTATCGGTGATACCTTTGATTAATTCGTCGATTTGTGGAACTTCATATTTCCACCCTGATTTGTCAAATGCTTCGATTAATAATCGAATTAAAAGAATTCGGAAGCACTCGTCCTCAAACGGTTCTTTGCTTTTTTGAAACCAGCGATAAGTACATATAACATAGTTAAAGTGAATAAATCCCCATTCTTGCTGGTGATATCTAATCAATTCTGGTTGAGTTTTACATTGTGGAAACAATGTTGTATCAAATGTATGTACTTGACCCGCAATTTCACCATCATGACCACGATGTTCCCAAGGATGAAAACTTCTCACCCAATCTACGTTAAACATCATCTCCCATGTTGCTGTTAGATGAGTAAGTCCCTGCTGTTTATACCACGCATCCCAAACTGGACTAACACCAAGACACGCTAAATTTTCTGATTTGCAATTTTCGTAGTGAGTTTTCATGAATGAATCCTCGGTAATAAACAAATCAGCATCATGCAAAAGTGCATGTGTCGTTCGAGTTGCATTGACTCCACGCACCAGTTGCAACCAGTGGTTGTTGTGGGGGTTGTTTTGATAACGAGAAATTAATTGTTCTAATGGGTTTGGGTTGATTAAGCGAATCGAATGGTAATATTTATTTTTCCAACTATTTTTCCAACTATTTTTCCAAGAAGCTAGCAATTGTGCAAAACCTGGAACAAATTTGTCGGGAATTACAAGAGTCTCAAATAAACCATCCGGTCTCTGAGTTGAACAAATTTCTAAAGCTATTTTGAGAAAAACTGGTAAATCACCAGGAACTGGTAGTAAGATTGTGTATCCAGGGATTTGTGGCTTAATGGGTTTATCCCAATGCGAGTACAGCCACTTCCAAAGAGATGCTGTTTTTAACATGATACCTTAAGTAGGGTGGGCAGTGCCCACCTTACAGTTATTGAAGAAAAATTTGAAATGGACTTCCTAAACCAATAGAGGAACGAATCAAAACAAATAATGCCATCATTCCTACAAATAATACTGTTGCTTGAATATCTTGGGCGAGAGAAAAAAGTTTTTCACGCCATAAACCGTAAAGGTTGGCAAGATATAATGGGAAATCTGAAAGTGCAATTACAACAATTACTCCTAGTGTTCCGTATGCGGTAAACGCTAAAGGCATACCGATACTTATCATCAAAAATCTTAGCAGATTACTTTGTGCTGCGTACATCGGTTTTCCTACTGCTAATAAAGCTGGACTTGTTGTATAAAATAGGACTGAATACCAAATTCCGCAGCAAAGTATCGGCATCATCCATCTTGCCTGTTCATACCTTTGGTCATAAAGTTGGGCAATTATTAAGTCACCCATGTTTACAAGTATCGCTAATAAAACTGCACTTCCAAAAACAATTAATCGACGTTGACGAAGTATTTTTGCTCGTAGAGTTTCTCTTGGTAAATCTGTTTGATTAGATATCGTCGGAAATATGACTCGATAGCTAAGACTTTTGATGACTTCGCGCGGCATATTCGCCAATGTTGCCGCAATTGTGTAAACTCCCACTACTTTAAATGACAGCAGTTTACCTAATACCAATCGGTCAATTTGCTCGGCTAAAAACATTAGCGCTGTTGCTACGAACATCCATCTACCAAAAGATACAAGTTCTTTAATTATTGTCTGATTCCAAGCCCATTTAGGTTTTTCAGGAATTAGAAAGTAACTTCCAACAGCACGAATTGTTCCTCCTATCAGCCCACTAATTGCAAATGCCCATAAACTACGAAGCCACCAAGCCAATATTATTAGTGTTATGAGCGAAAGTGTCTGAACGATAAAGTCGAAAATAATCAGTTTACCAATTTCCATCCTACGGTTGAGCAGCGATGGTGCCGGCGATGCAAACCCCAAGATAATCGATGTTAGACCCATTATTGGTACTATCCATAATAGTCTTGGTTCGTTGTAAAACTTCGCCGCCGGATAAGTAATTAGTAAACAAATCAACCAAACCCAAAACCCACGAAAAATTTGTAGCGTCCACGCAGTATTAATAAATTCCGTTTCCTCACCACGCTTATTCTGAATAATACTTTGACCGATACCAAGGTCTGAAAACAGTTCAATACCTATCAAAAGTGTATTCACTACTGCCATCAACCCAAAGTACTCTGGTACTAATAACCGAGTCAAAATAATATTGCCTATTAAGCGTGCAAATTGACTGGCACCATAACCAAAGATTGTCCATACTGCACCACGAATGGCAAGTTTTTTCAGAGTCGGTTTTTTTAGGGTTGTCATGAGAGGAAAGGGGACGTGGGATATTTATTTATCGCGCGGTTTAAGACAAATAGCTTAACTGGCGCCTTTCTTGGAGTAAAGTATTGTCGTCTTGGGAACCAAACAAAGCTGCTAACTTTTGAGCTTCAGTCGCAACATCGTGCTGTGCTTTTACCGTTACAGTTCCAGCACCCCCCATTTGAGTTAATATATCGGTAGGAAGAAGTAAAACTTTTTGGATTGCAGCAGCTAATGCTTCTACTGAACCTGCTGGTACTAGCCATCCGTTAACGTCTGATTCTACTAATTCTGGAATTCCTGCTACATATGTACTCACGACAGGGCGCCTCAATGCAAACGCTTCCATAAGCACAACAGGCAATCCTTCTGCAAAACTGGGCAAGACTAAAGCACGAGCATTTTCTATATATTGTTGCACTTGTGTACCACTTGCCCATCCTGTAATTGTGACTGAGTTCTGCAAACCGTAATCTTGAATAATCGTTTCAAGTTGACTTCGCATCTCCCCATCTCCAACTAAAGTTAGATGCAAATTCCACCCTTCGTCACAAAGTTGCTTGATAGCTTTCAGCAGTAAGATTTGCCCTTTTTGTTCGCATAACCTACCTACACAAACAAGGTTGTTCACATCGCGAATATTCGTTTGTGGCTGGTCAAAATAATCATTATCAACACCACAACGAACCACATGGATTTTTTGCCATTGCTGGTAATCACACCAACGATACAACTGGCTTAAACCGAAAGAGCAAATCGCAATCACAAATTTGGCACGATTTATTTTCTCTGTTAAGGCAATATCTGACGCGCGGTCAAACTCTTCTGGTCCATGAACAGTGAAACTATATTCCGGACCACCAATTTCGTGACACAACATTGCCACAGTAGTCGAATTAGTTCCAAAATGGGCGTGAAGATGAGTTGCTTGACATTCTTTTAACCAACGTCGAAGAGTGCAAGCTTCCGCTAAATAAATAATGTGTAGTAAAAGTCCAGCATCTGACTTTAAACCAACCTTGAATGCTAAAGACAAACCTTTAAGAAACGAAATTGGTTTTACTATTGCACTAAATAAGCTAAGTACTAAACCCCATACTCCGACATCTAATATTACCCGCGTTTTCTCAAATTCAAGCTTGTCTTCCGGGTCAACTAGTTCAGTGAAACAAGAACGTACTGAGAACCGAGCTACAGATAATCCAGCTGTTTCAAGCGCCGATATTTCACGCCTGATAAAGCTATGACTTACCTTCGGGTATTTATTTACCAGGTATGCTATTTTCATTTTTGCTTTCAATGCACCGAATTAGCATCCCGGCAATTAGCTAGAGTATCTAAAACCATTACCAATTGTCTGGGTGCTAAACATAAACTTTCCAGTGGGTTTCAAATCTATGACTACACAGTTCAGCACGCTAAGGAGTATGTAAACTGCAAGAAATCACACTATTAAGTACATAAAGTAATATTTTCCCGGAGCAAAATCAATCACTTTTGTGAAGTTCATCTTTAAATTCATGTTTTTTTTGTAAAGATTCTGTAAAGATAATTATAAATTTCTGGATTCTACCTATTCAAGCTTGTTTTATTATGTTTACAATTGCGTTTGACATTTATTTACAGAAATTTATATTTAAAACCTCTATCTGAATGCAGATATAAGATTAATCTTGCGGTGTACACACATCTTTAAATAAACCGCCTTTTTCCCCTCTTTGTGCCCTTTATGTCTTTGTGGTTTATCTCTTTATGGAACCACAAAGGCACAAAGAACACGAAGGAAGAGAAGAAAGTAACTTTTAGAGACTTGTGTGTACACCGTAGCTTATAAAGGGGGGCGTTTGGGGGATTAAAATACTGATTTATATTCAACCAAAGTTGATTGACGTTTGAGTAAGCGCGATAGGTGATATTGAATTTGACCTTGTACTTGGGGAAATTTACACAACACGCAATTAAAAGCGTACAATATCGCGTCCTGCTGCATCAGCCCGCGCGCTTTTCCATATTTATAAATTCGATAAGTTAGTAGCACATAAGCCGATACAAGTATTACTAAACTGATACCGTAAGTCAAAAAGCTTGTACTAATTGCAATTAGCGGTAAAACTAAACCCCATAGCCAAATGCTGCGAGACTCTTTCACCCAGTACTGTTCAGAATTATGACTATGCATATGAGCTACCTGTGCGTATGCATGACCCGCGCGCAGCGACCGCTTCCACCATTGTCCAAAATTTGTCATTTGCGCGTCGTGTAACGTCATTTCTTGATCGAGACGCACTATTTTACCTCCATGCGCGCGCAGTCGCAAGCATAATTCTGGTTCTTCTCCAGCAATTAAAGAAGAATTGAAACCTCCCACTGCTTTAAATGCACTAATACGCATCATTGAGTCACCACCACAAGAAGAGGTTTCTCCTATCGGTGTATCCCACTCGATATCGCACAGCTTATTGTATGCTGAATTGTCGGGAAACTCCTCGCGGCGCCGACCACACACAACTACCACTTGCTGATTCGCAATTAAATAATTTGCTGCTAATTTCAACCAAGATGGCATTATTTGACAATCCCCATCAACGAATTGAACGTATTCTAAATTAGGTGCCAACTTGATCAGCGTTTCAAAACCAGCATTACGAGCGCGCGCGGCTGTAAATGGAATTGATAAATCAAGTGTAATAACATGCACTCCTAATGAGTTTGCCATTGCTACACTTCCATCCGTCGAACCAGAATCAACATATACTACAATTACGTCTTCGGATATTACTGACTGTAAACACTGCTGGAGACGTTTGCCTTCATTCCGTCCAATCACTACAACCCCTATCGACTGCATTCCCTAGCCCCCTGCATAATAAAACCACAAGACAATTGTCAAAACACCTGTCCCTTTAACATATTTTCATATTTTTACTTTTAAACTTAATCCCCACAGAAATAGTTTTACTTTTTCAGAAATTTAGACCTGCACTTAAAACATCATACCCAAGATAGATATTATTACACTTTTAAAAAAATTAATATTTGTACGCAAAATAATTAATACGTTTATCAGGGTGGAAAATGAACGATATATCGCAAACCACTTTTGTTTGTTGCGTTGAATCTGGTTGGCTTGAGGCACAAACGCTACGCATGATTACAAGTCTACGTCGGTGGGGAGGTCGTTATGCGGGGGCGCCAGTATATGCTGTAACACCCCGCTTCGGACCACCCATTTCTAAAACTACACGTCAACAATTGGAACAACTCGAAGTTCAGTACATTAGTTTTAAAAATAGCCATAAATATTCTTGGAATAAGTTTTTGAATAAACTTTTATCCATAACTACAGTTGAAGAAATTGCTCAAACCGAATACATCGGCTGGTTAGATAGTGACTTAATTATCGTTAATGAACCAAATGACTTTATAATGAAGGAAGATAAGAGCTTTCTTGCTTGCCCTTCGGATAAACTTAGTAACGCAACAGGAGGAGGGGACGACCCAAACGAAACTTACTGGCGTGAAATTTGTAAATGTGTTGGTCTGGATATCGAAGCTTTACCTTGGGTAAACAGCCAACCAGAGCAATTGCCAATACGTTTTTGCTTCAATAGTGGTGTTTTTGTTTATCGTCGCAGTACAAACTTTGCTCAACACTATTTAGACACTTTTACACGATTGTGTGATTGTCAAATTATGTCAAATCAGTCAGGAATTTTTTTCAATGACCAATTGGCATTAGGATTAACTGTTGCAAAAATGGGAATTCCTTGGGACACACTTTCGTATTCGCATAATTTCGCTATCGGCTCCTGCGTTCCTCCATCTTGGTATACTAAAGATTATCTTCAGGGTGCCAAAATTATTCACTACCATGATGCAATGTGGCCTCTGTTTTGGGATACATTCTATAAATCTGTTAATGACGCTCATCCGTCGGTAGGGCAATGGTTAGGGACACTTGGAGCAATGAAAAACGAAGCGAGTTTCAGCGCGCGCACGATGAAGAAAATACTTGATTATATTAGGAAGCAAAAAGAGTTAGCTTATTGCAAAGTTTGTCAAAGCTACTAAATTAATCAATGCAATCTCAACAATTAGAAAAGACTTTCACTTCTTTGCCTTATCCGGTTACGTTTGTTTGCCATTATCCAAAGAAGTGGAACGATTTATTTTCGAGTAATAACGAATATATTCCTGACCCCAATACAATACCAGGGCAAATCGTCACCAACGAAGAATGTTGGATTATAATGACTTATTTGCAACTAAAACGAAGGAATCTGAATGTACATTTATCGAACCGATTTATTCCAGGTAATATATGTGTTGCTAGCGGATTAGACTTTGGCATCAAACAAAAAACATTTTCATCTTTCGTCGTCGGTTGCCGTTCAGATGGTCCAAGACCTGCTCTAAGCGATATTATTATTGTCCAAAATCCAGCAAATATCAAGTCACAAACAGATGTACTTATACCCCACTGGCGCCAACCAGGTATAATCAAAAGAAATAGCGCGCGTGGAAATAAGATTCAGAACGTAATCTTTAAAGGTTCTGAAATAAATTTGTACAAAGAATTTCGTTCACCCCAGTTTGTCCAAGAACTAGAAAACCTTGGTGTAAAATTACAAATTAATGGTTTGCACTTTTTAAAACCAGTTGAATGGCATGATTATAGTGAATCCGATTTAGTTTTAGCAGTACGGGACTTAACCGAGAAAGACGCATTCGTCAAACCAGCAAGCAAATTAATCAACGCATGGGCAGCAGGAGTTCCAGCACTTCTCGGACCAGAACCAGCTTTTCAAAACTTACGACTATCGCATTTAGATTATATCGAGGTAACAACTCCTCAAGAAGCACTCGAAGCAATTCGGCGCCTGCAAACAGACCCATCACTTTACGAACAAATGGTTGCCAACGGTCAAAAACGTGCTGCAGAGTATTCCAATGAACAAATAGCATTACGTTGGCACGAAGTCTTATCAACACAAGTTGCCCAACAATACTCCAACTGGTGCAAGCGCAATTTTCTCCAAAAAATCAGTACTTTTGCATTACGAGCAGTTAATCAAAAAATAGCTGTTAAAGTAGCAGAGTATCATCGTCATCACGGATATCGTCCAGTTTCCAGAAGATGGACGTAGCTGACCGCACACGCTTTTCGGTCTATGCTACAACACCCCAAAATTGTGGGTTCACAAATTCTTCTTCCCTAGCGATAAAGCTGATGAAATATATAAAGTCCAATAAATATTAGTTTTGAACAACATAAAACTTTCAGTCATATTGTTCATGAAAAAAAACATTAGAAAAGCTAAGTACCACATTTTCTCCGGCACCTTAGTGGCATAAGCGACCTTGAGCGCGCGAAAATAAGCTACCAAAAAACTAATCGCAAATAGTAAAACACCAATTAGACCAACATCAAGAGCTAAATCAACAAATCCATTATGTCCATGTGGGGGTATAAAACCAGGCGCCACAGCTTGACCGGCTTCGAGTGCATATGGACTACCAGGTGCCCAAAATGCACCACGTCCAAAACCGAATAAAGGTCTTTCCATAAGTCGAGTTAGTGCAATACCCCACATTGGTGTTCTGCCAGTTAATGTTGGGTCTCTACCAATTGCCGTTAAAAGTTCTGTCCAATAAGTTAACACAATAGTCAAAACACCACCGAGAATTAAAATAGCTAAGTCTACAAAAACAACCGTAGCCTTACCAAAAAAGCGAAAATGGCGGTAGAAAAATAAAATCAAAAATACCAGTATAGTTACTACTAGCGAAGTTTTTGACGTTGAGAGCAACATCAGTAGAACTCCAAACCCAAGACCGCTCCACTTATAGATTTTTTGTAGTATATTTTGACGTGTAGGTAATAAGAAAAATGTAAATGAACTTATTACCATGATTGCTCCAAGCAAGTTTTTATACCCAAA
The DNA here is from genome assembly GCF_059640475.1 of Calothrix sp. CBUCES-K 9914. Taxonomy (NCBI): domain Bacteria; kingdom Bacillati; phylum Cyanobacteriota; class Cyanophyceae; order Nostocales; family Calotrichaceae; genus Calothrix; species Calothrix sp. CBUCES-K 9914. The sequence continues at coordinate 31,115 of NZ_JBXXZH010000041.1, read as the reverse complement.
TACCCCTTTCCAGGCGCCTGGGTGGTCAATACCATGAATACCGACTGTAGGCATAACTATACCAACAGCAAGGCTCATCAATTGCCCAATAAAGAAAGCGGCGCCAAAAATTTCCACTTGCTCTGTGGCTGTAAAACGTGCAGCAATATACAACCCTAATGAAGCCATCTGCATGATTTCACGACTGTCTTTCAATGTACTAATAAATACATCTGACCAGAGAAACGAGAAGATTGCGATTATATTGAGAATAACTAGAAAGAAGTCTGATTTGAGAACCCGTAAAGAATCTTTCCAGTGCAGGCAAGCAAGACCTGTTGCACCCCCCCAAACAATATATCGTAGCAATGTTATTGGCGCCCCTTTTAATAATTCTGAAAAAGCTCCAGAAAAAAATAACACCCCAATAATCACAAATATTTTTTCAATCAACGTAAAGTTAAACACAGTGTTTATATCGCGTAATTTTTATATAGCTAAAAGACTAGACTTTAATGCAGTAGCCCAACTCAAGTCAGTATTGTAAAACTGTTGCTGTAATTTTAAACAGGCAAGTCGCTTTTGTTCGCACAGAGTCGGCTGATTATATATTTGAAGTATAGCTGTTACATACCCCTCAATGTCGTTAGGTAATACTTCAATTACAGCTTCACGCACGTAAGCCAAAGCTGGACAAACTGCAGAAGTGATCACTGGACGACCTGACAGAACACTTTCTGCGACAACTCGATTAAAGCCTTCGATAAAATCAGTGCGGGTTGGTACAATCACAGCATGTGACTTTCCCAACATCTCACGCATCTGCTGCTTTCTACAATATCCGTGAAACACAAAGAACTCTTCAACACCTTCAAATTTGACAGAGGTTTTTAGTGGTTGTAGTGCTGCACCATCACCACAAACGTCAATAACAATATCTGTAACACCCCTCAAAACTATTCGTTTGACAATCTTCAGCAAGTCGAAGGCGCCTTTATCATATTCAACGCGACTTGCAAACAATATTCGGAAAGGGAGACGTTGTTGAGGTGGAGGTGGTAAATCACTAAAGTCACTTCTAAGATATATTGGTAAAAATTCATGAACTGGTCGATGTACACGACCTGTGAATTTAGAAATTTGTTCAGTAACATCACGTGAAACTGTATGTATGCTGTGACACGAGGAAATAAATAAACTACGGCTCAAAAACAGGATAATTTTTTCCCCACAAGTTTGCTTGGAATACTTACGCCACAACGTACAGTGCAGCGATGGAATCACTTTAATCCCAATCCAACACAATGGTAATAAAAGAAACCAATAAGTTGTTCCACTTTCGGCAATGACAACATTGGCGCCAAAGCGGATAGCTGAAAACAATAACTGTAAACCCTGCAAAATTTGCTTCAAATGATAAAACATCCCTTTAGCTTGACTTAATAAAACTCGGCGCCGCTCAATCCGGAAACGACTATCCCGAATAACTTCACGCTTTTGGGCAGTACCAATAACATATCCTTTGGCATCTAAAGCCGTACATACCTCATAAAAATAACTTGAAAAGGGTATCGAAAGCTGCGATGACACATCTTCATCCTTTTTCCAACATTTATATGCCTCAATTACATCTTCTGTTCCAATTGCATACACAATCCGCAGTTGCTTGGGCATTTTATTATTTTCGTTTGTAATAAATATAAGAGATGATAAAAGTATATTCTTTTCTCGTATATTTACTTAATTTTAGAAATATTTCTTACATAGCACAGCAGTAATCAAGCTATTAACTGTATATAAAATATAACCACTTTTTAATTATGAAGAATTGGTGAATATCCTATTAATTGTGTGTAAAGTGTAGCAGCTCCAATTCGACTATCAAAACGCTCAACAATCGTTCGGCGCCCGTTACGTGCCAGCTTTAACCGAAGTGAAGGGTTTTCAATAAGTTGTGTTAGCGCGCGTTCTAATGCGACATCATTTTTTGGAGGAACAAGTAACCCATCTTCACCGTCAGTTATGATTTCAGAAACACCACCTTTCGACGTGCCAATTGTTGCCAACTCCATCGCCATAGATTCCATGTATACTACACCAAGAGGTTCAGCATGACTAGCAAGCACAAAAGCATCACAATACCGCATTTTCTCAATAATTTGCTTCTCAGATAGCGAACCTGTAAAGTGTATTAAATTAGATATTTCAAGTTTTGCTGCGAGTGTTTTTAAATTTTCCAACTCATCCCCAGCACCAACAACTGTTAAATTAACAAACTTGCCAGCATCGACAAGGTTTTTGACAGCTTGAATTAAAGTATCGTGACCTTTACTAACATGTAAGCGACCGACAGTAATAATTTGGAAAGTTTTATTATTTGAATAACTAGGTTGTGGAGTCCATAAAGCTGTATCAACTCCAATACGTCCAAGCATCACTTGGTCTTTCTTTAAATGGGGGTACTTCTGTCGCACCTGTTCTTCCAACTGTTTAGTTATAGTAAGCGTGAATTTTGCATCCCTCAACTTGGCATCGAGCGCACCTCCCCACCATTCCAAGTTTCCATTCAGCGTCAGCGAATATGGAATACCAGTTAGACGTTTGAGCATCATTGCTAGCAAAGCTGAATTTCCACAGCTATGACAGTGCAAATGCTCTATACGATACGACACTGCTTTGCGAGCTAAGACACAGGCAATGAAAACCAAAGCTATTGATGACAAAGGTTGGCGCCTGTCAGTATCTATAGTTAAAACTAGACTCAAAGCAAGTCGAACTGCTTTTAATAAACCAATTGGGTAATTTATGATCACCCAGCATAATGCAATACAAATGTCAAATATATTGTTAAAAATATCTTGTTTCCAAAGGTAATAAGTTTGTACGTCAGCATCCGCAGCAAAATCGTGTCTAGCTTTAACATCAGGTGAAGGATGCTTTGTTGAGAAAATCTGAATGTCATTTCCCCACGCACGTATGTGGCAAATTTCTCGCCACATCCATATATGTGTTTGTCCCGGAAATTCTGGGATTAAATAGCCAATTTTCATGTACTATATTTTTATTGGTTATAAACTAAAGTATGGTGCGTGACGCTACCAGTACTGCGCTTCGTTTTAAAATTTTGGTAGCGTCACGCACCCTACAAAACGTTCATATTTTTGTACTGGAATATTTGATTTGGCTGATATCATTACAGCAATATCGTGTTCTGGAGTACGGTTAAAGAAGTCTTGCAATTCTGTATCAGACATTTGTTTCGTAAACCAGTATTCGTGGCAAATTAAATGCGAATCATAGTAATGTCCTGATGCTTGCTGGATTTCTTCTACGAAAACACCATATATAACATACTCAGATAAATTCCAGTAGCTGCATACAGTGTCAACCCATCCACGTCCCGAAACTGTTTCTATATGTTTATATAGTAATTGAAGTTGGTCACGTCTCCAAGTTATGATTTGACCGATATAACCATTTACGATGCCGCCAGGTAAATTTAGTAAACGGCGCGCGTTATAATTCCATTTGTTCCCAACTAAAGTGTGTGGGGTAGAAGTTGCAGGAACACGAAACAACCGTATTTTGCCATCACGAATAAAAGTATCCCAAGTAAAAGGACGAATAAAGGCAACGTCGGAGTCAACGAATACAAACACATCTTCAGTCAGAAATTCTGCTGCTGCGAGTTTAATAATTTGCTGAACTACCCATCCGCGAATTATTTGCTTATTGTACTTCCACCAATTCTTGACTAAAGGAAGTTGAACACAATTAGTTAATATCAATTCAACGGTTACAATTTCGGTATTCTTGTATTTAATCTGTCTGAACAGCCTTAAATCTCGCTTGGGAACAATAATATAATGTCTTACCTGTTCCGGTGCAAATGCTTCTATACTCCAAGCCAATAATTTACACCTCTGGAAGTCAGGAGCATAGCTAGGAGTAATAAAACCAAATACTGGCTGCGGTTGTTCCATATGTTTTGGTGTGTTGGCGCCTGCCATTACGAGATGGTAGGGTGTGTGGCGCCACAAAAAATTTCAATCAAATGAATAATCTGGTAGCGCCACGCACCGACACTTCGACACTTTTTTAGACAACCCATATAACAAGGTTTCTGGCGCCAACAAATTATGTTTCTTCCATTCATTGGATGCTCCCCCGACACTTCCTCAATGGTGCGTCAAAGCACACGATTTTTCGTTTTATTGAAGACCCTAATAGCTTTGACGCACCCTACATTATATTTGTTGCCAGTATTTATACAGTCCTGAAGTCAAATTATTTGCACGAAGCCAGTTGTTCCCCTCTTGAGAATCATTAAGCCAAGTATAAATTAAATCAGCCCATTTAACTGGTAACTGTAATTGTTTCCAAGCTGCAAGTGAATTGTAGCTAAGACTATAATAAAGTTCTGGGTTAGAAATTAACTTGAAGATCGAATCTGCTAAGGCAACCGAGTCGCGCGCTGGAAATATAACCGCACTGGCGCCATCTTGTAAATTTTTTCTGAACATTGGATGGTCAGAGGCAACTATAGGAGTTCTAGCGCACAAAGCTTCATATATTGTCAGCGGCAACCCTTCAGGATATTCATGCCAACTGCTTACTACTACCAAGTCCGCTTGCCGCATTAAGTTAATTACTTGGTGGTGAGGAACTAAACCTAAAAAATCAACGTTGTTTTCTATTTTTAACTGTTTAGATTTATTAATAAAATAATCAATGTCACCTTTACCTGCTACTACCAACCTGGCTGTAATATTTCTATCGCGTAAAAAAGCCACAGCTTCAAGGATTTCTCCCACTCCTTTACTCGCAGCAACGGCACCAACATAAACTAGATTGATGACACCATCTGAAAGTAGTTCTTTAGGTGTAAAGTCGCTAGGTATTGTAATGTAACGCCAGTCCCAAGGTATGATTTTATTTGGATTAACTCCGATAGCTTGAAGCGAAATGCAGGAATTTACACCATGATTACCAACCCACTCAACATGTCGGTTATTTAGTTGTGCTGCTAAAAAGAAATTTTTGATACGACTACGTAACCCTGACTGTAAGAAAGAATCAGCAAGTAGTGCCATCGTTTTGACGCGATGACGAATTGCCCAATTAAATATAGCTGGAATTGGAGAATGAACGACAAGGTGTGTAGGGTTAAGACTAGCTATTATTTCACAAATCTCTTTAGTTTGCTTGTACGGGTCAATACTGGCGCCAACCGCGCGCATCCTAGGTTGTAAAAGCGTATTATATTTTTCTTGAGTCTTGCAGCACATTAAAACTGCTTCCTCAATTTCTTGACTGATATCACTTATCGAATCAATTACATATTTCTGAGCGTGGTAAGTTTCTATACCATTGTCTCGAACTTGCTTAAAGGTTTCACGATAGTCCCCAGCATACTGGACAATCAACAAGCGTTTATTAGCTTTCATTGGTATATTAACTCACAATTAAAAACCCTTAATGTATTCTAATGATACCGACTTACACAATTGGTGCCAATTACGTTATGGTGCGTGACGCTACAAGTCTTATAATGACACCCTCTCTTTTTTCGTAGCGTCACGCACCCTACTCACGCTCTGTACGAACCCAGGTTTTCTGTGGTTGAATCAAGAATTTCAAGTAAAGAGGAATTTTCCACAGTATATAAAAAGGCACAGTAAGCAAATCTAACAGCGGCAACTCCGAGCGCCCGAAGTTTGCCCACGCAATCAAAATAGCTGTCAAGATAAATATTCCAGCAACACCCGTAAAGAGTGCTGGTATCCATATTGATATTGAAGTTGCAACGAGTGATACGCACATCAACCCAAACCAAATCGCAACAAATAGCGAGAGAGGGGGTATACACAAATCAAGTGCGCTGAAAAACAATTCAAGTCTTCTTTGACGTACTCCAGCAACAACTAACTTGGGCACATAAGTAAGTAAAGTTTGAATATGACCATGTTCCCAACGAGTACGTTGACTTTTTGCCGCTTTCGTGTTCTGCGGTAGACTACCATTTACACGCGCGTGTGAGCAAAAAATTGGCGCCTCTCCAGCAATAGTTAAATCTAGTCCGAGTTTCATATCTTCGACAATCTCAGAATTAGCAAGGTCTACCGAACTTATCACTGACCAAGGAAATGCCATTCCAGTACCTGCCAGTAAACATGGGAAACCCATCTTTACCATCCCGCGCGAGCGAACGAGGTTTTTGACTTTGAATGCAAAGGCAGAAATAGAGTCTTTTGGAGTAGGTTCGTTAGGTTTAGACATCAAGTAAGCCGCTTGTACTGGTCTAGCCGTAGTCATAGCGTTCTCGCTCAAAAGCTGAATCGTGTTTTTTTGAACCAAGCAATCAGCATCAATAAACACCACAACTTCTGGAGGGTCAGAAGCTATAAACTTTAATCCGTAATCAAGCGCGTATCCTTTACCTCGATGCAGTGAATCTTGTCTTTCTATAACTGTAACTCCTGTAGCCCTAGCAATTTCAGCAGTTGCATCAGTACAGTTATCGGCAATCACAACAATCCGGTCTGGAGGTAAAGACGTAGATTTTAATCTTGCCAATGTACTGTTAATTACAGCTTCTTCGTTGTGAGCTGGAATCAAAACAGTAATCTTATTTGTTTGGTTAGTCCGAACAACGGGAGAAGTATATGGAAATAATGCAGCAATGCACTCCACAAGTAAAACTGAACTCAGAACAAGCAAAAAGAATGCGCTTATCAATAAAACTATTTCTATTGGTAGATGCATTAACTGATTTATATACATAATGATTTCTGAATTATTTTTGCTGGAATACCAACAGCAGTAGCAGATGAAGGAACATTGGACAGCACCACGGCATTGGCGCCAATATTCGCATTATCTCCAATAGTGATATCGCCGAATATTTTAGCTCCGGCGCCAACGTTAACGCGCTTACCCAATTTGGGAGCATCCAAAGGACGGTCAAGATAACGATTGCCAAGCGTCACACCTTGACGAATAATACACTCATCGCCAATTGCGCTATACCCATGAATAACAATTCCTCCTTGATGTTCAATTACTACACGTCGTCCTAACTCAACTGTGTAAGGTAGTTCAATGCCGTAGCCATTGCGAATTTTACGAAATAGCATCCGGTAAAGAATACTTAAAGGCGCCCGCAAAAGTTTTGGTTCCACTTTCATACGCCATACACCAAACCTATGTACTATAACAGCCCGAAATCCTGGTTTTGTCCAGTCACGTCCGTGGGCATTCCAATCTTCTTTGATTTGCTGCCAAAAACTTAATTCTGTACCAATATCTGTATCAACCGTATTATCCATTGCGGCGCCTATATTGCCTATTTTTCAACCGTAATCTTACTTGCGCTGACATTATCAGTGTCGGCTCTTGTACTGTTGTAATAAAAGTAACTATCAGGCTCATGCTTAACATTTACGCCATTAGCAACAATACCAAGAACGTTCGCTTCCGAACGCATTAATAAAGTTTTGGCAGCGAGTGCGCTAGCTGAGTCGGCAACTCCCGGACGAACTACTACTAAAACGCCATCTGCCATCTTACCCAGAACTGCCGCATCAGCGGTTCCTGCTAAAGGCGGGGTATCAAAAATAATATAATCGTAGTATTGCGACAAAGCTTGAATCAAAGCGTTCATGCTTTCAGAATCGAGTAGAGCTTGAGGATTAGGTGGTATGACTCCAGCCGTGAGTACTGATAAATTTCGTGTTACCAATTGAATACAACTGCGAATTCGGTCTTGACCGACAATCACATTACTTAATCCTGTCAAATTCATAATTCCCCAAAGGTGATGCTGCGACGGATTACGCATATCGCCATCAATGAGTAAAACTCGTTTACCAGCTTGGGCAATTACAGCAGCTAGATTTGCACTAACCTCAGATTTACCTTCACCTGGAACTGAACTAGTAATAACGATAGTGCGAACTTTCTTGTGGCTAATAAATTTTAAGTTCGCTTGCAGCATTTGGTACGCTTCGTGAACTATCGAGCGTGGCAAAGTCCCCACAACGATTCGTGGAGAGGCGCCTTCTATTGTTTGCTCGATAATATTACTATTCGTCTCAAACTTAGGAATCAAGCCCAGTAATGTGTAACCAAACACATCTTGAGCTTCTTTGATTGTTTTTATTGATTTATCGATAATATCAACAACGAATGCTCCGGCGATTCCTAGCAAAGAGCCTACAACAATTCCACCTCCGCCTAAAATAAGCATCATTCTCATTCGGGCTGGATTTGGAGCGACTACTGCTTCTTGAACAATACGCGCGTTACCGACAGTTTGATTTTCAGCAACGCGAATTGATTGAAGACGACTTAGTAAAGTTTCGTAGGATTTTTGAGCCACCGTCAAACGCTGCTCTAAGTCACCTTGTTGTTTCTCTAAATTAGGTAGAACATTTGCACGCTGTTTAAATTGGTTGTAAAGGTTGGATAAAGTCTGCACTTTGTTTTCCAAACCTAAACGTTGCGCTTGAAGTCTAACTGACTCCCCGACAAGTTGCTCCTTGAGCTGACCTAACTGTAATCTATTGGGTGAAACTCTAACGTTAGTACCCAAAGATTGACTAGCTCGTTGCTGCAATAAATTATTAAGCACAACTTCTTTCTGTTTGAGAGAAATTATCTTAGGGTGATTGCTAGTATAAAGCGTTTGTTGTGTAGCGAGTTCGCTTTGCACCTTTTGCAATTCAGCTAATGCTTCTTGCACTCCTGGTATCAGTGACAGTGATGTTCTGTCTACTGCCTCTGAACTCGGTATTTTGATTTGGGAGCGCAGTTCTAACTGTTGCGAAGTAACTTCTGCCAGTTGTCCCTTAACTATATTTAATTGATTATCAAGTTCTGCTAGGCTTTTTACAGTTTCCTCTGTCTCTTTTGCTAAATTAATAACTCCATTCTTTGCCTTGAAAGAGCGTAATTCTTCGGTTGCCTTTTCCAAATCAGCTTTCGTGCGCGGTAGTTGAGTATCAATAAATTTGCGCGCGGATACTGCTTCTAAACGATTATTTTGGATGTTGTTTGTTACATACGACTGCATGATTTGATTTACAATATCCGCAGCTATGTCAGGTTTGCCAGATATATGCAATATATTTAGTATATCCGCACCAACCACAGGCTCTACTTTGACATTTAAAGACTCTGGCACCAGAAGATGACCCTTTTCGTCGCGTAGGTCAAGCTTTTTGATTACAGATTCTAGAATGGGACGTGATTGTAAAATTTCTGCTTGAGTAGAAAGAGGATTTGATTCACGTCTAACAGTTTCTAAATCTCCAATTTTCTCTCCCACTCCTGTTAACTGTGAAGCACGGTTTGCTTGAAACAGTAATTTTCCGGAAGCTTGATAAGTGGGTTTTTGAAGCGATATCGCAAACCCCGATAGCGCAACTGATGTTAAAAAAATCCCAGAAGCTACTAACCAGCGTCGTTTTAAAACTAGCCAGTAATTACGAATATCAATGTCTTCGGAATGTTTGTTTTGCTGTTCCATACAAGTAGCTTATGTAGTAACTATGTAGTAGCTATGTAACAAGTATTAAATTAACGGTAGCTGATGTATTCCTACGTACTTCGACCTAGTGCAGCGTGGCGAAAATAACTATCCAGCCAAAAAAGCGAGGGAAGGCTTATAAAATAGACTTTCTTACCTACTGCCTTCTGACTTCTGACTTCTGACTTCTGACGAATTGCACTAGATTTTTGTGGTACTCCTAACCATCGATACAAGTTTTGGTTTAATTTGTTTTGATGGTTGTGGTACTGAGGAAACTTCAATTGCCGACCAAGGATTGTTATAAAGGTGCATTCGCTGTAGTAGAACCAACCAAAAGAAAGGAAGTGCGCTTAACATATATCGTTTCCACAGTCGCTTCGGTTCAAGCATCAACCTATACAACCATTCCAGCCCTATTTCACTCATCCATCTTGGCGACCTTTGGATATCACCGGCTTCAAAATTGATTGTTGCTCCTACTGCTAAAAAGATTTTGACGTTTTTTAATTGTTGGCGATATTTTGCAATCCAAAGTTCCTGCTTGGGGGCGCCGACACCTATGGCTAAAACAGTAGCTCCAGAAAGGTTAATTAAATCGACAATATTTTGGCATTCTCGCTCGTTATTCTCAAAACCATACGAAGGTGAATGAGCGGCAATTATAATATCTCTTCCAACTTTTGAATTAATGCTTAATTGAGCAAGTTTTACCACTTCCGGCTCTGAACCAAGCAAAAATATTTTAATATCATCGTCATCACGATAGTATTGGTAAAAAGCTGGAAATAAATCGGAACCAGATATTTTTTCTTGTATTGGTGTTCCTAAAAAGTTAGAAACATACATTAAAACCTTGCTATCGCAAACTCGATAATCAGCTTCTTTATAGACTCTATAAAAATCACTGTTATCTTGCAATTTCATGACGTGATCCACATTTGGAGTAAATACAACCCCACCACTCCGAAGCTTTTCGAGTAGCTCCATCATTGTAGTGTTATGGATAGTCACATTCAGTAAGTTTATTTGCCTCATTACCATTCTCAAAACAAGTGATATCTAATTTACACATGCTTGCTCATAACTAAATCTAGCCACTTGCTTTTAATAAAAACACAAGAAACACAAAAACTAATCTATTAGTTCGACATCCATCAGCACTTTCATTCATCAAATTATGAATGTCTAGAACACTGCTTACCAATTAATTCTTCAGACTACACATAATTCTGCTGATTGCTCAATCGTGACTTACCCCTATTAAACGACGCTATCTTTATTTAATAAAATACTAAACCTTTAGCTTGAACGTGCCTCAGCCTCACGTACAAATTTTCTTTCATAATTAAACACTATGCACCTCCCTGATTTTATTCAACATTGATTATACCTACACCGCTTACTAAAATGTGATAATTTCGCTGTGTTTCCAAACTCCATTTAACTTGATGCAACTTCATTCACGCTTCAATCATTAGGCATAAATTTTATTAACTCATCGCAGTATTTTCCTGAGCTATTTAATTTATGAATGACACATTTCACTAAAACTCTCAGATTAAATTGAGATGAGTTGTGGTTTGAAATATGCATACACTCTAGTGTGCATATCTAATAATAAACACACTCTTAACACATGCTATTTCTCAACACATACAATTAATTGTATATATTTATACAATTAATCCTAGCTTGCACTTTGCCATAGCATACGTGACACAGGTGCATCTGCGGATTATTAAGCTTTAATATATCTTTTATTTCGAGCAAATTTAAATACTTACTATGAAGGTATTATGTAGAAAAAAACAAGTTTTGATGAAGAAATTGTAAAGCAAGCGTTTTTTCCCGGAAATTGTAAGGAAAAATTGTATTCAGTATGAAACGAAAATCAATGATGATAAAAATTTATTAAACTAATGTCATAAAGTGTTACAAAGCACATTTTTATTTTTAAGTATGTGCGGTTAAAGCGAAACGAAAGATTTTGGCGCCCAACTGTCAAGGTGCCGTTGTTCCCGAATGATCGAATATTCGTAGTAAGGACTTTAGTCCTTACTACAAAACTATACGATATCGCGCGTTGGGTTAGGACCTTCAATTTCCCAATTGGGGTCTTCAACCCGAAGAAGTGTGAATGCTTGGCTCGCAGCATACTTACCATCGACAACACTCATGCCCCAGATAATATTTTCCCCGGTACTGTAATTGCGCCACAGTAAATCAGAGAGTCCATCTCCAGTAAAGTCGGCAGTTCCCTCAAGGCGCCAGTTGACATCATTAACCTGAAGGATAGCTCCAGACTTTGTTGGGTCAGCATCACCACCGGAGAGCATACCCCAAACAGTGTTTTCGCCGGTACGGTAGTTGCGCCAAATAATATCCGCAACGCCATCGTTGTTGAAGTCAACAAGGTCTGCAATTTGCCAATCAGGATTATCAACTCTGGTTATTGCGTAGCCATCAGTAGCTGGATTTTTGAAGTAAGGGTTATCGCCGCTCGCATCGGTGCTTAATTTCCAGATGTAATTTTCACCTGTTCGAGAGTTGCGCCAGAGAATATCGGCAACTCTATCACTATTAAAATCAGCCCAGCCTTCGATATCCCAATCACTTGATACTAGTGGAGTCATATATCTAGTTCTTGCGGTGTTGATAGTAAAGGGATTTGTAGTAGTGTTATTGACATCTCTGTCGTATGCCCATATCAGTGTTTGACCTGTTCTACGGTTATGCCAGAGTATATCAGGAGCATTATTGTTATCAAAGTCTAAAACTCCTTTAATTTCCCAATTGGTATCAGGGACTGGCGCCAAAAAGCTACTCTTATTACCATCGATTTCAATACCAGTATTCGGGTCAAATTTCATCATCCAAAGAGCGTTTTCACCTGTTGTACGGTTGCGCCAGAAGATATCAGTATTACCGTCTCCGTCTGCATCATACAAACCGACAATATCCCACTCTATACTTTTAGCTTCCAGAATATACTTGCCGAGTTTTGCGTCTGGGCTGAAGGTAAAGGCATTGGGTGAAGTTGTGCCATCATAATTAAGTGCCCAAATGACATTCTGACCAGAGGCAATACCTTGCCCATAATTACGCCAGAGAAGTTGTGTTACATTACTTGCGCCAAAATTAGGAACTTTTGTAGTAGTACCAACAGCAGCATTATTAGAACCAACGGCGCCCCCGAAGCTGAGTGTGATACTTGCACTAATTACTTGAGAAGAATCTCCAGATAAACCGCCGTACTCAACAACGTAACCTTGAGGTCTGTAAGCAGCAAGGTTTGTTGTATAATCCTGCTGATTAGGAAGGTCGTTCCACTTACCTACATTTCCAGCATCAGCATTTCCAACAATGTGGGCATACTGTTCACCGTTCGGTTTTCCAGCGTCGGTAGAGTTATTTGGTTCACCCCTTTGTAAATCCCAATTGTTATAAAAACCTCCAATTGCACTTGCACCGTTCGCACCGTTGTTATTGAAGTCGGTGCCCAATCCGCGCCAGAATAGTCTTCCAGCACCTCCATTTTCTAGACCTTCAGGCCCAGTAACCCATCTCCAATCACCTTCAACTGCTGCATCAGAAGCGCCAATCCAACCATTACCAGTCACTCGACTTTGAATAAAGTTTTGCTCAGTTTGAGTAGTAATTGTTGCTAAATATCCTTGGCGCCCTAAGTAATTCTGGTTAGCAGTAGCAGCTCTGGCATCAGTCCAAGAAATGCCAATATTATTTCCGCCTGTGACAAAATCGTAGAAATGCCCATTTTCTGGATTTACCAGTAAATTACCTAGCGAAAACGAAATATTACGTGTTGCCCCAGGATTATTAGGGTCAGTATTCGCGTATGTGACTCGACGCAATAACCCTTGATAAACAGCCGAGTCCACGGCAGTTGAATCTAAAACCAGAAAACCTCTTGCGGAGTCATAATTCCAAGTAACTCCACCTTCGCTACCGCTTGTCGCTCCATCAATACCTAAACGGTCTCTACTTGCATCGAAGTTGTCAATTAACACCCGCGCGCCAGTCAACTGGGCAATATTTGTAATAGTTAAATCAGAGTCAAGAACTCTCGGTGCAGTACCTGTGTAATTAACATTACCAGAGATTCCTCCTAAACCCCCACTTGCATCAGTTGCAACAGGGCTTGAAGAAGTACTTAATAACGATGGAGAAGATGACTGTAATGTATTCGGATCAACAAGTCCGTATGGAGTCTTAACTTCAGGAATTTGTAGCCCTGTATTGCTAGTTGATAATTCGGACACCTGATTTTCCTCTTTATACTAAATTAAAACTGCTTTACGAACGGTACGCGCTCAATTTAAATTTGATCGAAAGTTGCACTTCGTACCCAACATTCAGCATCAAACAGCGATACAGACTCGAATGTAATACAAAGCAACGAGTACCAAGCCCCTACCTGATTTCCGCAACCTTGCGTGTGTACTACAACAAATGCACCATTATTGTATATTATTATACATTTGATTATGCAGTAGAGATACTAAATAGTCAAATGTTTTTATTGTGCCCAAAAAATTATTTGCAATAACATTTAATCACAAATTTTTCATAGTGTAACATCCGTGACTGATAAAAACTTGATAAAAACTTACAATATTGCGCCCTTGATACTTACGCAATATCCACGCCATTGAAGAGAACATCCACGAAAATAAGTATCCCACAATTATGACATCTCGATCGTGTTAGATTTAGTTGTTAATCAAAATACATGTGAACACTTATATTTACTGTCCTGAACAAATAAACTTAAATTTATAAAGTTAAGATTAATTTTTTGTTGTCGCGCAATATTGACATAAAATCCTCGAATCGCTTTCTCGTCAAGTGTTTTATGTGTTTATACTTGGCTCTATAACCTTTATTATTTCTTTATATATAATATATAAATCTTTTATGTCTATACTATAAGAATTTTAAATGTTATAGCAGTCCTACATGATTTGTAAAAATACTTAAATAATGTAGAGACGCGATATGTCGCGTCTCTACAACGTGCGGACTTTATGAATGATTTAGGATTGCTATATGCTATATGCTATATATAGTTATATTGTCCTTACTACGAAACTATTACGATATCGCGCGTTGGGCTAGGGCCTTCAATTTCCCAATTGGGGTCTTCAACCTGAAGCAGTGTATATGCTTGGCTCGCAGCATACTTGCCCCCTACAACACTCATACCCCAAATAGTATTTTGCCCGGTACTGTAATTGCGCCATAGTAAGTCAGAGAGTCCATCTCCAGTAAAGTCGGCAGTTCCCTCAAGGCGCCAGTTGACATCATTAACCTGAAGGATAGCTCCAGACTTTGTTGGGTCAGCATCACCACCGGAGAGCATACCCCAAACAGTGTTTTCGCCGGTACGGTAGTTGCGCCAAATAATATCCGCAACGCCATCGTTGTTGAAGTCAACAAGGTCTGCAATTTGCCAATCAGGATTATCAACTCTGGTTATTGCGTAGCCATCAGTAGCTGGATTTTTGAAGTAAGGGTTATCGCCGCTCGCATCGGTGCTTAATTTCCAGATGTAATTTTCACCTGTTCGAGAGTTGCGCCAGAGAATATCGGCAACTCTATCACTATTAAAATCAGCCCAGCCTTCGATATCCCAATCACTTGATACTAGTGGAGTCATATATCTAGTTCTTGCGGTGTTGATAGTAAAGGGATTTGTAGTAGTGTTATTGACATCTCTGTCGTATGCCCATATCAGTGTTTGACCTGTTCT
This sequence comes from Calothrix sp. CBUCES-K 9914, assembly GCF_059640475.1. Lineage (NCBI taxonomy): Bacteria > Bacillati > Cyanobacteriota > Cyanophyceae > Nostocales > Calotrichaceae > Calothrix > Calothrix sp. CBUCES-K 9914. Next base: position 15,834 of record NZ_JBXXZH010000041.1, on the reverse strand, counting down.
ACGGTTATGCCAGAGTATATCAGGAGCATTATTGTTATCAAAGTCTAAAACTCCTTTAATTTCCCAATTGGTATCAGGGACTGGCGCCAAAAAGCTACTCTTATTACCATCGATTTCAATACCAGTATTCGGGTCAAATTTCATCATCCAAAGAGCGTTTTCACCTGTTGTACGGTTGCGCCAGAAGATATCAGTATTACCGTCTCCGTCTGCATCATACAAACCGACAATATCCCACTCTATACTTTTAGCTTCCAGAATATACTTGCCGAGTTTTGCGTCTGGGCTGAAGGTAAAGGCATTGGGTGAAGTTGTGCCATCATAATTAAGTGCCCAAATGACATTCTGACCAGAGGCAATACCTTGCCCATAATTACGCCAGAGAAGTTGTGTTACATTACTTGCGCCAAAATTAGGAACTTTTGTAGTAGTACCAACAGCAGCATTATTAGAACCAACGGCGCCCCCGAAGCTGAGTGTGATACTTGCACTAATTACTTGAGAAGAATCTCCAGATAAACCGCCGTACTCAACAACGTAACCTTGAGGTCTGTAAGCAGCAAGGTTTGTTGTATAATCCTGCTGATTAGGAAGGTCGTTCCACTTACCTACATTTCCAGCATCAGCATTTCCAACAATGTGGGCATACTGTTCACCGTTCGGTTTTCCAGCGTCGGTAGAGTTATTTGGTTCACCCCTTTGTAAATCCCAATTGTTATAAAAACCTCCAATTGCACTTGCACCGTTCGCACCGTTGTTATTGAAGTCGGTGCCCAATCCGCGCCAGAATAGTCTTCCAGCACCTCCATTTTCTAGACCTTCAGGCCCAGTAACCCATCTCCAATCACCTTCAACTGCTGCATCAGAAGCGCCAATCCAACCATTACCAGTCACTCGACTTTGAATAAAGTTTTGCTCAGTTTGAGTAGTAATTGTTGCTAAATATCCTTGGCGCCCTAAGTAATTCTGGTTAGCAGTAGCAGCTCTGGCATCAGTCCAAGAAATGCCAATATTATTTCCGCCTGTGACAAAATCGTAGAAATGCCCATTTTCTGGATTTACCAGTAAATTACCTAGCGAAAACGAAATATTACGTGTTGCCCCAGGATTATTAGGGTCAGTATTCGCGTATGTGACTCGACGCAATAACCCTTGATAAACAGCCGAGTCCACGGCAGTTGAATCTAAAACCAGAAAACCTCTTGCGGAGTCATAATTCCAAGTAACTCCACCTTCGCTACCGCTTGTCGCTCCATCAATACCTAAACGGTCTCTACTTGCATCGAAGTTGTCAATTAACACCCGCGCGCCAGTCAACTGGGCAATATTTGTAATAGTTAAATCAGAGTCAAGAACTCTCGGTGCAGTACCTGTGTAATTAACATTACCAGAGATTCCTCCTAAACCCCCACTTGCATCAGTTGCAACAGGGCTTGAAGAAGTACTTAATAACGATGGAGAAGATGACTGTAATGTATTCGGATCAACAAGTCCGTATGAAGTCTTAACTTCAGGAATTTGTAGCCCTGTTGTTGTGTTATTCAATAGTTCAGACACCAGATTTTCCTCTTTATATTAAATTCAAACTGCTTTACGGACGGGACGTGTACTCATTTAAATTTGATAGAAAGTAGCACGTAGCCAACATTCAGCATTAAACAGTAATACAAACTTTCAGTAGTATCCGCAGCGAATACTCAGTATTATTTGCTATCAATAAGTGTATTTACTTATTATATTGCCCTATTGACAACTCATTTATACGTACAATTATGCAGTAGAGATACCAAATAGTCAAATGCTTACGCAATCTCTATGCTCATTAAAGAGAACACCTATCTAAATAAGTCTTTTCAATTATTACATCGTGCTAAAGCTAGATTTATTTCGTTAATCTAGACATATATAGGCACTCATATTTGTCGTTTTATTCAAGAATCGTAATAAATAAACATAAATTTATAAAGTTTATATTAATTTTTTCGTTATTACATAATATTGACTTACATAGGAATCCGCTCACGATTTTTGAAAAAATCGCGCGTATCTGTATGGTGGCTATGCCACCTTACGTTATGCTGACGACCCGCTGCATTGTTCTCTATTTTCGATTTTTCTTGAACCATTCAACAATGCCGTCAGTTATGGCGCGCGCCATTTTCTTTTGGTATGAAGGGTCTACAATTAGTTCAATTTCGTTAGGGTTGCTCATAAAACCGAGTTCGAGCAGTACGGATGGAGAACTGGTTGGACGTGTCAGCGCTAAGTTGTTCCAAAAGACCCCATAGGAGGGACGCTTCATCTTTTTGACTACATAATTATGTAGAAATACCGCCAAATCGTGCGCTTGCATATTGTACCAGAACGAACCAAATCCTTGAATTTTTTCGGCATCACCATCATCGGGCAGCGAGTTATGGTGAATAGATAAGGCAATAGTGGGTTCTTCGCTGTCGATCATTTTTTGACGGTCAACAAGCGAAAGTTCTTTATCAGTAGTGCGTGTCATTACTACTGTGGCGCCACGTTCGATTAAGTCTTTCTTCATCAACTCAGAAATCACTAAATTCACATCTTTTTCCAATGTGCCATCTGGACCTGGGGCACCAGATTCTTGACCTCCATGTCCAGCGTCTAATAGTACTTTTACACCAGATAAAGGTTTACGCCCACTTTTAATTGGGGGGTGACGCATTGTTAACACTAAACTAGTACCTTCATAGCGAAGTTTGTAACCCCACTGCTGGTTTGTCTTCAAATTAAAAGTATATTGAACTTGGTTTGGATTGACCTGCTGCCAGTCAAGACGGGAAATAATCGGATTATTGTCAGTGCGGAATGTATCAGTTTGCGCGGTAGTGTTATAAAGCGTCAGCACAAGAGATTTATCACCTTGCTGTACGCTGACAGGCACAGGAGCTTGTAATGGAAACACTACCTCGGTTTTGCCAGGTAAATTCCGGTATCCAACACTGCGAATAATGGTACGTGGAGCTACAGCACCTGGTATAACACGAGTCTCTTTAGCATTAATCCAGGCGCCATAATCCAAACGTAACCAGTCGCCCTCTCTTCCGGTAACGGATGCTCTAGTACCTTTAGGTAGGGGTGTAAGTCGAGAAAAATCAGTACTCGCCCCAGTTCTTGCAACACCAGCATCGGACGTAACTTCAGCTACTTGCAATTGTGCGTTTGAGAGTATGGTAATATTACCAGTCCCTGGTTGGGTAATAGTCTTACCATTGATTGTTAGTTGGAATTCCGGTTTACCTAAATCAATCAAAGTGCGAGTATCTTGAGTAACTGCGCCTTCCACCATTTTATTGCTATGAAGTAATGAATCTTGTTGGAATGTAGTGCAACCGGAGTAATAACCAGCGTTATTGTTGGCCATCGCTTGGTTTCTTCCTGTTAAAGCTGCTTTATTATCTGGAAGTTGTGCAGTTTGTGGTTGAGGATTTAGAGAAACTGTTTGATTCGCAAGCTTAACGGAAACGCTCGAAGCAGGAGGTGCAACGGCGCTAAAACAAATTGTTTCTCCGCTTAGTCGAGCGATATCTACCGCTGGTGTGAGAGAATTTGGAGCAAACGCTAATCCCTGGGGAATTTCTGGTTGTAAAGCAATCCTCGTTACTTTAATTAACAATTCTTGATTTTTGTAGCGGATAGTAAAGTTATTTTCTCCAATCAGTAGCGGTAAACTTGGTGCAAAATGACCCGTTTTACTTCGGGTAATTGGCTTACCATTAATCAAAACTTGTCCGGTTGACGGCGCCGTGCCAATGAAGAAGATTCTATCGGCACTTGTTTTGTGGTTGGTTCGGGGGTAGACAACCTTGAGGGATTGTTCAGTCGTCGCCAAAACGTAAGAGGGGGTGAGTATCGAGCTGAATAAGAATAGTCCTAAAACGGGTTTCACGCCACTAAATATATAGAACACAACATTTACATTTACTGTGGCACAATGACGGGGTGTCTTTTAGAGAAGTTGCTAAAATTTGATAATTGAAGTATGACTAAGTTTGTATTTGTGACTGGTGGGGTTGTATCTAGTATCGGTAAAGGAATTGTAGCAGCAAGTTTGGGGCGCCTGCTTAAATCCCGCGACTACACTGTCTCGATACTTAAGCTCGACCCTTATATTAACGTAGACCCAGGTACTATGAGTCCGTTCCAGCACGGCGAAGTTTTTGTAACCAAAGACGGCGCGGAAACCGATTTAGACCTAGGGCACTATGAACGTTTCACCGATACACCCATGTCTCGACTAAATAGCGTGACTACGGGTTCAGTATATCAGGCAGTAATTAATCGCGAACGACGTGGAGACTATAACGGCGGTACAGTCCAAGTTATCCCCCACATTACCAACGAAATTAAGGATAGAATTGCTCGTGTTGCTCAACAGACAAATCCTGATGTGGTAATTACGGAAATTGGTGGTACAGTTGGCGATATTGAATCACTGCCATTTTTGGAGGCAATACGCCAGTTTCGTAAAGAAGTCGGGCGCCAAAATGTCATTTATATGCACGTGACATTAGTACCGTGGATAGCGTCGGCAGGGGAAATGAAAACGAAGCCAACGCAACACTCCGTCAAAGAACTGCGTTCGATAGGCATTCAACCTGATATATTAGTATGTCGAAGCGACCGACCACTACCCCCAGGCATCAAAGAAAAACTTTCAGAATTTTGTGATGTTCCCGTCGAGTGTGTCATCACCTCTCAAGATGCTAATAGCATTTATGAAGTACCCTTAACATTAGAACGCGAAGGGTTAGCGCAGCAGACGTTAGAACTTTTGCAAATGGAACAGCGCAAACCAGATTTGCGTTCCTGGCAAACTTTAGTAGAAAGATTGTACAGCCCAAAATATCAAGTCGAAATTGCGATCGTTGGTAAATATGTCCGTTTAAGTGATGCATACCTATCAGTTGTCGAAGCAGTTCGTCATGCGGCAATTGCCACTCACGGAGAATTGCGACTGCGCTGGGTAAATTCAGAAAAGCTTGAAACCGAAGCCGTCGAAAACTATCTCGAAGGAGTTGACGGTATAATTGTACCCGGTGGATTTGGGACACGTGGTATAGATGGAAAAATTGCCGCAATTAAGTACGCGCGCGAACATCAAATACCATTTTTAGGGTTATGTTTGGGAATGCAGTGTGCAGTTATTGAATGGGCGCGTAATGTGGCAGGATTGATTGATGCCAACAGCGTCGAGTTTGCACCTCATCCAGAGCATCCGGTTATTAATTTGCTTCCAGAACAGCTAGACGTTGTGGATTTAGGTGGAACAATGCGTTTAGGTTTATATCCTTGTCATGTATTACCACACACGCACGCCTCCAGATTATATCAAGATGAAGTAGTTCAGGAGCGTCACCGCCACCGCTACGAATTCAATAATGCCTACCGCAATTTATTTCTAGACTCCGGTTACGTAATTAGCGGCACATCTCCCGATGGGCGCCTAGTTGAAATGATTGAATATCCCAAACATCCGTACTTTGTAGCATCTCAGTTCCACCCCGAATTTCAATCAAGTCCCAGCAAACCACATCCTTTATTTACAGGGTTACTCGAAGCAGCAATTCGACACTCCCACCCGACAATCAACTTTCAGACCCCCGTTCAAGTGTTATAAAGTATTGAGTGCTGAGTAATGAGTGCTGAGTAATGAGTGCTGAGTGCCAAGAAAAATAATTAGTAACTTTATTTCTCTAACTCCTAACTTATAACTCCTAACTCCTAACTTCGTTCCTCAGCACTCAGCACTTTTAACTAATTTGAGGAAAAATCGTGGCGTACTGGGAAAAAATCCTTTTTGACCGCAACGAGTATATAGTTAACTTTGAGTGCGTCAGTGCTTTTTGCCGCGAACCGAATAGTAGAGTAACATTTTGGCTACCAGATAATGCCATTCCGATTGTGATAAACCCACAAAGTAACCCAAAAGACTACCAAAAAATTCTTGACTACGCCGAAAAAGTTACACAATCGCGCGAAGATACATATTGGGTAAAAATTTCTTACGAAAGAAACGAATACGTAATCAACCTAAAGTGTATCAGCTCATTTTGTCGTGAACCCAATGGCAGAATAACCTTTTGGCTACCCGATAGCACCATCCCCATCATCATCAACCCCGTCAGCAACCCCGAATCATATCAAAAAGTCATCGACTACATCGAAAAAGCCACAGGCTACTCTATGTAGGTTGGGTGGAGGCTAAAAGAACCCAACATTTAACTTAACAAAGAATTAATAATCTCGGTGCTGAACTCAAGTAGCCAAAGAAAGATTAGAAGCTTTACATCGCGGTGAGCCAAAGCTATGCCCAATAGGAAAAGAAATTCATAAACCAACTGGGCGTGAAGTGTAGCTCAAATACCTCAAGAATAGTTTTAGAAAAACTCTACACCTGAGTTTATTGAGTAATTTTACGGTACTCGTATGACTCATCCTTGGCGCCCCAAACTTGTTTACCGTTAGCATCAAAACCTCTATCCCAAGTATTCATACCTGTCTTGCGTAACACAACGGTGTTAGTAATTTTTACGGCGCCTCGAACGTTAGCAGGGCAACCTTGACTGGGTGTGACACCAACATAGTTTTCTTCAGAACGTGTGAGATAAACGCTACAAGCAGTTTTACCAAGGTCGCTTGTTCTAACTATTCGTTCTGCTGGGGGTCTGTTACAGAAGTTAACGAAAGATGAAGTGTTAGCAGGTTTATAAGACAGCGAACGCACGGTTCGACCATTATTTACGGAAGATATTTCTAGAAAGCGTTGCCGATAAGGTTTGTTTAACTCGTTTGATAAAGCTTGCTCTTGATATAGGAATATTGGTTTATTAGGTGTACTAGCCTGAGAATTATTATCTGTTACACTTATACGACAAGCAGTCATCCGGACATTTGCAGCTTTGGGATTAACGCGCGCTCGTGCCGAAGTATCCATAATACCTTCTAAGCGGGATGCTACATCCTCTACTTGCTGTTGATTATATCCACTTGAACCAGTTGTATTTTCTTGAGCAACGGCGCCCAAAGTATAATTGCTTAATAACAAGGCGCCGAACACGATAACAAAATTACTAGTGTTTTTGATAATTTTTTGAACAGTTTTCATAAACGTGGCTCTAACTATATTCAACTCGATAAAAAAAATATCCCTGTTAAGGCGTACTAAAAAACGAACTAATAAAAGGTTCTAAGTTTTGTCTAATACTTGTCAATATTTTAGATGCGTTTGCCCTGGTGTGACACCCACTCCTTCATAACTGCGGTGATTCGTCGCAAGTCGTCCTCAGAAATGACGTATGGGGGCATAGTGTACAGCCACTTGCTGTACGGACGAAGCCACACTCCCCGGTCTAGAGCGAACTCCTTAAATCCCATGAGGTTAGACGGACATTCAAACTCCAAAACTCCTATGGCTCCAAGCACTCGCGCGTCGCAAAGCGATCGTCCCTCCAATCCCTGGATATCTTCTTTGAGAACTTGCTCAATCGCTTTAACTTTACTAAGGTAGTTTTCGGTTTCGATAAGGCTGATACTTGCCAACGCTACAGCGCAGGCGACTGCATTACCCATGAAAGTCGGGCCATGCATAAAGGCGAGTTCCGGATCGTCACCAAGGAAGGACTCGTAGACTTCGCTTGTAGTGATAGTTGCTGATAGTCCAAAGTATCCCCCAGTGAGCGCTTTACTAAGCACCATGATATCCGGGGTAACATTGGCAAGCTCCGCTGCGAATAAGGCTCCTGTTCGCCCGAAACCCGTTGCTATCTCGTCGAATATGAGTAACACCCCGTGTTCATCACACAGTCTTCGGGCGTGGAATAAATACTCGGGGGGATAAAAGCGAAAGCCACCCGCTCCTTGAAATACTGGTTCGAGGATCAAGGCGGCAATCTGATTTTTGTTCTTATTGAAAAGCCCAGCGAGTTGAGAGAGTGATGCTTGGCATTCGTGAGACTCAATGTTAACCCCGCCGGGAGCATCAACGAAATACTGCGGGAGTATGGCTCCTTTGAATAATCGGTGCATCCCCTCGTCATCGTCACTCACCGACATTGCCCCTGTCGTGTCGCCGTGGTATCCACGACGGAGCGCCACGAAACGGCTTTTCTGTAATACCCCTTTGTTGCGCCAGAACTGAATTGCCATCTTTAACGCGACCTCTACCCCTACTGAGCCACTGTCAGCAAAAAACACGTGGTTGAGTCCTGACGGGGTAATCCTGACTAACGTCTCAGCCAGATGAATAGCTGGATCGTTAACGAGACCACCGAGCATAACATGAGCGAATTTTACAAGCTGTTCCTGAACCGCCTGATTGAGGACAGGGTGATTGTACCCGTGAATAACGCACCACCATGAAGAGATGCCGTCAATCAGTACCGTGCCATTATCGAGGTAAAGTTTGACCCCCTCTGCTCGAACTACTCGATACGGGGGCGGAACGGTCTTCATTTGCGCGTATGGAAGCCAGAGGGAATCAACTTGTGTCGTCATAGGGACTCATGTTAAGTAATTGACATAGGCAATGTTATAGATTTGGTGTACCACAAATTGCTTGACCAGAGCGGCAAATTGTTTGTCTAATATCCAACCTTTGTGTATCACCTGTCGAAGGTGTTTCTACAACCTAATCTTGGAAAACCTGATAATTAAACTTCTCGACACCAAACTTTACTAACATAAATAAATTGCTTTAAGTTTTTCGCTGCGGTAAAATGATCTGCTGTTCTATAATAACATTAACACAGTCTTTACTAACTCCCGGTTCGCCCATTTTTTTATGAGTTAGAGAAAATAAGCAGCCATAAGTATACCCAGCGACATATTTCCAAAAGCACAGAGTTTCCCTATGTAATTAAGCATCAAAAATGACTGACATTCTTACCAATCGTCTCAACGGCGGCATCAAGACTATCTTGACGGTGACCAGTGATGAAAACGGAGGCACCTCTGTGGTAAGAATCTTTACCACAAAATTAATAAAATGAACTATTAGTTATCAGAGATTAATTACAAACACAAAAACTATTTATAAAAATTAAGAAATCTAAACAATTGTGACTTCACCTGTATCCAAATCATAACGTCCCCCAATTATTTTCAGCTTATTTGCATCTACCAATTGAGATAAAACTTGAGAATCATCTCTCATTTTTTGAACTTGATATTTCACATTTTCAACCACAGCCTTCTCAACCGCCTCTTTTGAAAAGCTCTTAATATCGCCAATCGCTGGTTTAATAGCCTTAACAAGAGTACCCATAAGACCAGGTAATGGTTCGCCTTTTACTGCCGCAGTTACGGCGCCACATCTTTCATGACCTAGCACCATCACTAAGGGACAACTCAATTCAACTGCGGCAAATTCAATACTACCTAGTGATTCAGGTGTAATAATATTCCCTGCAATACGGATATCAAATAAATCACCAATTCCTAGGTCGAAGAGAATTTCCCCAGATACGCGCGAATCAGCACAACTAAGTATAGTCGCAAAGGGATGCTGGACTTGTGCTACTTCTTCTAAGCGAATTTTTGATTGGTGAGGATGTTCAGATTTTTGCTGTATAAACCGTTTGTTACCATCCAACAGTTTTTCTAAAGCTGCATCAGGACTTATAGTCTCAAATTTTTGTTCGGCAACAGCAGTTGCTTGATCAGCTATACCACAAACAGACATCAAAATACTACCGCCCGCAAGTTGTAAAAGCTGGCGCCGACCTAAAAATCCATTTATTCGGGTCATTTTATTTATTTCCTTTTGTAAAAATGGCCTCACCCAAGCGCGGGTGTAGGTAATTAGAGAGAAGCAACACACTTAGTAGAGCGAATCTCTATCGCATCAGTGACATAACACGTACCCCCAAACTTGTTGAGGATAGGTCTAATTTTTTCTACCACTGGCTTGAGTTGCTCTGCTGAACAGTAGACTATAACAAAAATATTGTCCAGTTCTGTCGCAGTTGCACCAGGACTTTTGCCCGCCACATTGCGAATTACAGTATAGGCAGGCGCCCCTGCTTTCTCTAAGCCATCTAAAATTTTTCCCAGTTCTACCGCATTAGCGATAATCTCTACTCTTTTGACTGGGTGCATAATTCACCTCCAAAGGATACTGATGCCATAAAGGTATAAAGGAATTCCAACAAGAATATTAAAAGGGAATGTTAGTGCTAGGGCGGCAGTAACATAAAGACTAGGGTTTGCTTCTGGAACTGTTAATCTCATAGCAGCAGGAACAGCTATGTAAGAGGCACTGGCACATAAAACCGAAAATAAAAGTGCATTTCCTTGTGACATTCCAATTAGTTTTGCTAATAGTATGCCAATTGTTGCATTAACTATTGGGGTTAAGATAGAAAAAGTAATCAAGAATGGACCTGCTTTACCCAAGTCTTTAATTCTGCCAGCTGCGACCAGTCCCATATCTAGCAAAAAGAAAGTCAGAACACCATAAAATATGCCTTGAGTAAATGGTTCCTCCATTTTCCAGCCTTTTTCTCCGGAAAGAATCCCAATTACGAGGCTACCTACCAAAAGAAATACAGAACTGTTAAGAAAAGCATCCCGTAACACTTCTGACCAAGAGAAGTCCCCATCCTCTTTGTCTTCTTGTGCAAATATTCTTACTAACAACAGTCCAATAATAATGGCTGGAGATTCCATCAGGGCTAAAGCTGCTACCATATAACCGCTAAATGGAATTCCGACTTCATTCAAAAAAGACCCTGCTGTAATAAATGTAACAGCACTGATAGAACCATAAGTGGCAGCAATAGCGGCTGCGTTATAGATGTCGAGTTGGAGTTTGAGAATAAAAAATGTGTACACTGGTACAACACAAGCCATGAAGATGGCAGCCAAGAGGGTAAATAGCACCTCAGAATTGATACCACTTTTAACTAGTTCTGCCCCTCCCTTAAATCCTATTGCGAACAGCAAATATAGGGAGAAAAGTTTAGGCAAAGGTTGAGGAATTTCTAAATCTGATTTAACAGTCACAGCCAACATTCCTAGAAAAAAGAAAAGTACTGGCGGACTCAAGATGTTGGACATCACCAGGCTTACATCCATTCCATTCATCTCCTCACTACTAAAAAACCACCTGTAAAAACAAGCTTTTCTCATCACAGTATTTTGATAACAAGTTAGCCGATAAGAAAAACAGAACTATATATTAAGGAATGTAAATACGTCTGAAATCCGTAACCAGTGACTAATTACTTCGGACGAATGATACACATAACGCTCAAAAGCATTATTTGCTGCATTTGCACGAAGGAGCGCGTAAGATTAAAGACTCCATCTTGATTTGGGTCGGTCTTACACTACGGTTATCATATAATGCTATAGGCACATTTGCTCAAGCCCCGATTGAAAATAACTATAAATTTTGGTTATGGCGCCTTGATAATTAAATTATGATGTTTTGCTTTAATAGACTTTTAAAAAGTTTATTATACCAACAAACGCTTAAAAGCGAATATTTTCTTTTATCCAGTTTTTAAATGCTTTCAGCGCGCGGCTTCTCCCTTCAAGTCTACTTTGTTCCACAAATCTAGGAATAATTTCTAATATCGGTAAATTGGGAAAAGTTGGGCTAACATCAGATTTAACATACTCACCGTTTCGATAAATATCTATTTGAAGGTTGCCGTTATCGTAACGCCATAATTCTGGAACTCCAAGTTGCTTATAAGCATCCAACTGAGTTTTAGAAGTGACATCAACTTCAATAGCTAAGTCGGGTGGTGGGTCAACTGTTAAGTCGATACGTTCTTTCCCAACCATCAAAGCATAATTTTGAATATAGAAAGAGTCATCGGGTTCTACACCTTGAGCCATATCTTCTCGCTTAAACGTCGTTGACCCAAATGGCTCGCAGTCTATTTCTAGTTCATCAAGGAGAATTTTTACCAAGTCTCCAATGATAACTTTGGCTTTTTCGTGCTTTGGTAGTGGCATTCTAATTTCTAATGTACCCCGGCTATATGCCAAACGCGCGGCTCTATGGGCGCCAAGTTCTTCTAAAATGGCTTCAAATTCTTGCCAACTGACATCATGGAACATGACACGATGTCCCGGTGGCACACTTAATTGTCGTAATTGAAGCGTCACCATTTTAGTAAAGTTTTAGATTAAATAGGTAAAGTTATTATATAGCAGTCCTAGATAATTTGTGAAACATTCAATTCCGGTAGAGACGCGATTAATCGCGTCTCTACAACACGTGAATTTTATAGATGATTCACAAATACTATATATAACTGATTATCACAGTACAATTGACTTACTTCAAGCATTAAACTACAATTATTAACATAAAAAATTCTCTCTATGTATAGTAGGAGATAAATTATCCAAATCAAAGATAACAATAAAATGAGTAAAGTTTTAACAATAACTATAACAAATCGGGCTGACCAAATTTTAGCAAAAGCAGGAGTGATTTCAGAAGCAGAAGTACGTTTTATTACATGATATAATGTATTAGTAGACACAGGTGCTACAACTTTATGTTTGCCAACAGACGCTATTGCAAAGTTAGGTTTAACACTCTTAAAAGAAGTTGATGTTGCAACTGCTACCGGAATTAGTAAAGCCCGAATATATGAAGACGCAAGACTTTCTCTTTGCGGTCGAGAAGGGACTTTTGAGTGCTTAGAATTACCTGGAGGTAGAGACCCACTTCTTGGTGTAATACCTTTAGAGACATTGGGTCTAGAACTAGACCTAAAAAACCAGACATTGAAGGTTTTACCAATTAGCTCAACTGAAACATATTTAACTATATTATAAAAATGTATAACAGCCTCACAAGTAACGTGACTGATATTAAGCAGCTAATAACCGCTTATCGTAGTGCATCTCTTCAAAAATGAAAACAGATACAATTTTTTACACCCTTTTACAAAATCTTCCAGGCGTTTTATTTGAACTCCTAGAACAATCTCCTACACTAGCATCACGCTATCGATTTTCCTCTGTAGAAATAAAAGAGCTAGCGCGTCGCATTGATGGCGTATTTCTACCAAAGAAAAAATTTGCGGATGAGCCAATCTATTTTGTCGAGATACAATTTCAAAAAGATGAGGATTTGTACTGGCGCCTGATTACAGAGGCGGTAGTCTACTTAAATCAGTATAAACCGAAGCGAACGTGGCAAGCTGTGGCTATTTGGGCTAAAAGAAGTTTAGATGAAGGTGTCCCGAAAGCTTATCAATCTTTCTTCGACGCTGGATATATTCGCATTATCTACTTAGATGAGTTAGAGGAAGTCCCCAATACATCCATCGGTCGAGGAATCATCAACTTAGTAGTCGCACCTGAAAATGAAGCACAACAACAAGCAAGAGACTTAATCTCACAGGTACAACAGACAGATGCCGCAAAGCGCCGCAAGCTTTTAGAATTAGTAGAAAGAATGCTAGTTTATAAATTTTCGTCCTATAGCAGACAGGAGTTAGAAGCAATGTTTGGATTAACAGAGTGGCGCCAAACCCGATTTTATCAAGAAGTTCAACAAGAAACAAAATTAGAAACTGTTCCTCGTATGTTGAGTGAGGGACTAAGCGTAGAGCAAATAGCCAGGATACTTGAGCTAGACACAGAAGTTGTACGGCAGGTAGCTAACAAGCAGAACAACGAATCTAAAACTTAGAAGCTTAATACTGTCTGTACTTACTAAAGAGCAATAAATCCTGGGTTACGGCACCTTGATAATTAGGATATGTATACATCAAGTTTTAGAAGCGTGCCGCTCCCAGGCTATATTTGCTGGTAATTGTATATGAAAAATTAAGTACAACAAGCAAAAATATGAATTAAACAGGTACAACAGATAGATGCTGCAAACCGTCGCAATCTAAATAGAGTAGGAAGAATGCTGGTTTATCCGTTGTCGTTTACAAGCAGGTTGGAGCTTTTAAGTTATGTTTGGAATCAAAGAATGGCGTCAAACCCGATTTTATCAACAAGTTCAAGAAGAAACCCAGCTAGAAACAAAATTAGCATTAATTCCTCGCTTGCTTCAAGTGGGATTAACTATAGAACAAATAGTTCGAGTACTTGAACTAGATATTGAAGTTGTACGGCAGGTAGTTAAAAAGCAAAATAAAGAATCTGAAACTTAAAAGCTCCCAGAGTAAAGATGCTCCCGTGTATCAGTATCTAGTAAATACATTAACTGCCTTTTTCTTCATCAATTTCTGAACGTCCCCTTGCTCTATAGACTGCTTCTCTCAAATCAGGTTTTGCTACTAAATAATTTATATATTTGTCTGCTGGTGAAATAATTGGATAATTTCTGAGAATGTTCTTTTTAAGATAAAGCGACCATTTGCACTAGTCCACGGACGTATAATTAGCAAACTTTGCATTACTAACCATAAAGCTTGAAAATATTGCTTTTGATGAAAATAGATATTTGCTAAACACGCCAATTTTCGACCTTTTGCTTGCTGATGTTTAAGTTCATAAGCTATTACAAGTGCTTGCTCGCAGTATTTTATAGCTATTTGAGGTTGTTTTAAGCATCCGTAGCAATAGGAAAGATTAAATAAGACTCCTGCTTCTGTTGTTTTGTTTCCAATCTCACGACTCATAGCTAGGGCTTGCTGATAGTATTCAATGGCGCCAGTATATTGTTTTAAGTCGCTATAAACAGAACCCAGCGCGTTTAAAGTTGATGCTTCTGTTGCTTTAGAAGCTGTTTTACGAGCAAACTCAAGAGTTGCACTTAAATATTCAATGGCAGGTTGAGTTTGTCCTATAAGTATATAGGCATTGCCGAGATAGTATGAGGCTAAGTATCTTTGACATTGATTGTCGATTTGGATACTAACATTCATTTGCTGTTGTAAGTATTTAATTGCCTGCTTATATTTTCCTCTGGATAAGTAAGTTCCTCCCATCCACCCTAAAACCAGCGCTGACAGTTCTTGATCGCTTAGTTCTTGAGCAATTACTAATGCTTGCTGACAGTATTTTATACCTTGTTTATAATTTCCTCTGAAGATACAAATGGCGCCTAGTCCACCTAGCGCTTGCCCTTCCTCTTTTCGAGCATTGATTTCACGAGCAATGGTTAGCTGTTGTTTAAGACAATTAATTGCAGTTTGATGCTGTTGCAACGAAGAATAAACACCAACTAGTCCACCTAATGCTTCTGCTTGTGCTTTTCCATTCCCAATTTGCCGCGCGAGTTCTAATTCTTGCTTGTAGTGACTCATTGCTTGTGATGTTTGGTCTAAGTAAGCATAAGCACGACCCAGACCTTGCAAGCAAAAACAATCTATTTCTGAGTTGATTTTACCAAGAAGCCGATTATAAAGTTCTATTTGTTCGGCGTAATAGCCCCAACTCCTTAATTGCTGGTACAATTGTTTACCATGAAAATTCGTCGAGATGAAGAGTAGCTGACTAGCTGACTGCCACGCCGAAATTTGACATAAATGATGAAATGCTTCCAAATAACCGCGTACTTGCTCTAAGTTAGCAGCATTATATTCTGGCTTATAAACGTTTAACCAGTAAAAAGCTGCCTTCAGGTGAGTTAATTCAAGAGCAGTTAATTTTCTCAGTGCTGGTGCCGATGACTCATGCTTTATTTTACTACTTGCTTGCACAAGCAACAATTGACCTGCTTGATCACAACGGATATGTAAAAGCTGCGATGCGGAAAGTTTTTGTAATTCTATTAGTTCTGCATAGTCGTAACTCAAAGCGGTAAAACCTCCACTTCCAGCTTTGGTAAATGGTCTAGCGCGACTCGACGAATGAGGCTGTGCAAACGATAAAAAA
>NZ_JBXXZH010000040.1:0-48924 GCF_059640475.1 Calothrix sp. CBUCES-K 9914 | reverse complement strand
TCTACAATAATTGCAGAATGCGGTAATGGATTATTCTTATTGCGCTTAAACCCGCGCGTCTTTGGGTCAAATTCTAAAAGTCGGTGTAGAGTTTTTGCTTCCAAACCCGTCATTTCACCAAGTCGCTGTGCTGCACGTCCGGTAGGCGCCGCAAGAGCAATAGATTTACCCATTGCCTTCCACAAGCTTACAATTGTATGGGTGGTAAAAGTTTTTCCTACACCTGGTCCACCTGTTATTACCATCAAATTTGAGTAAGCAGCTATTTCTACAGCTTGCTGCTGTTGAGGTGATAAAGTAACTTTGCGACTATTGCAAAAACGTTCTATCCAATTACGAACGCGCGGAATATCTATATTAATAGGGGGAATTAAACGTTCTTGTATGCTAATAGCCAGATTTTGTTCAGTATAAAAGAAAGTTGGCTTGTAGCATAAATTTGTATCATCACTGATTTCTCGTACTAATTCATTCTCGCGCGACATTTTACTGATAATTTCAGTTACACTTTCCTCATGTGGTTGATGGTCATCAGTTTTTAGTCGTTGGGTTACTTGCTGTATGAGTTCTGGTTGCGGTAAATAACAGTGTCCTTCTTCTGCTGCTTCGCTCAATACATGAATAAGACCCGCACGATATCTAAACTCTGAGTCAGAACTCACACCTAAATTACGAGCAATTTGGTCAGCAGTCAAAAACCCAATACCATATATATCGGTTGCTAACTGGTAAGGATTTTCGTTAACTTGATGTATCGATAAATCGCCATATTGTTTGTATATCTTAACAGCGTATGTCGTAGAAACACCATGAGTTTGCAAAAATACCATTACCTCTTTTATAGCTTTTTGCGTTTCCCAAGCTTTCTGAATCATGGTAATACGTTTTTTGGCAATACCATTAACTTCTTGTAAACGCTCGATTTCATTTTCGATAATATTTAAAGTCTCCAACCCAAAATGATTTACTATACGTTTGGCTGTAACTGGTCCAACACCTTTTATTAACCCACTACCCAAATACTTCTCCATTCCCGTCAGTGTAGCAGGTTTCGTTTCTTTATAATTAACTACCTGAAACTGTAAACCATACTGCGGATGTTCACGCCAAAACCCTGTTAATTGCAGCGTTTGTCCAGGTTGAATGGCAGCAAAACTACCAGTAATAGTAGTTAAATCAGATACACCTGGACGCTGTAAACGCGCGACTGTGTAACCTGACTCTTCGGAATGGTAGGTAAGACGTTCTACTACTCCCGTTATTGACTCATACTTGGGAGTAGCGTTTACTGCTTGGTTTGGATATTCATTAGACATTATATGATTGGGAATGGGCGCCAACATTATACCGAACTTTTCAAGGCGTGTTAAAACCTCACCCTAATAATAATTTTCACAACGTCTCAATAAGAAAGCATGTCTAGCGCTACGATAATTAAGAATGTTGCGTGGAAAAGGCACTCATGAAACTAGATCGTATTACTATTAATCCAGCTAAGATGAATGGGCAACCGTGTATTCGAGATTTGCGGTTAACTGTACGTCGTGTCATTGAATTACTAGCGACATACCCTAACCGCGAAGAACTGCATCAAGAGTTTCCTGAGTTAGAAGATGAAGATATTCGCCAATCACTAATTTACGCTTCTGCGTATCTCGACGACAGGATCATTGACCTTCCAAAGAACCATGAAACTGTTGCTTGACCAAGGGATACCACGCTCTGCGGCACAACTGCTGCGAGAAGTTAATATCGACACACTGCATGTAAGCGAAATTGGAATGTCGTCAGCCGAAGACTCAGAGATTATTCAAAGGGCACGAGAAGAAGAACATATTATCGTGACGCTAGATGCAGATTTTCATACGCTGCTGGCATTGGATAATGCAGTATCTCCGTCAGTTATTCGCATCCGTATTGAAAGGTTACGCAGTCAAGAGATGGCTAATTTAATTATAACCGTTATCAGCGAATGCGAAGAAGATTTAAATCAAGGTGCAGCTGTTACGGTTGAGCCAAATCGTATTCGTGTTCGTCGTCTACCACTAATCTCCAACATCTAGCGATATAGTGGAGTTTACTTAGTCAAATTATGTGATGTGCTATTATATGGAGGTACATTGTAAATCAATACAACATAATAAACTATTATCAACTGTTTTCTAATGCCTGCTAAAGATATTTTCCATGATGCTGTAAAAAATGCATTATTAAACGATGCATGGTCAGTTACTGATGAGCAATTTTATATCCGCTCAGGAGGTGTAGAAATTTATATTGATATTGGAGCAGAAAAAATTATTGCAGCAGAACGGGGTAGTGAAAAAATCGCCGTAGAAGTTAAAAGTTTTTTAGGCTATTCTAATATTACTGAATTTCATGTAGCAGTTGGTCAATTTATTAATTACCGCTCTATTTTATCGGATGAACAACCAGATAGAACTTTATATTTAGCCATTCCATTAGATGTTTATGACTCATTCTTTCAACTACCTTTTACTCAGAAAATTATTCAAGAAAATAACATTAAATTAATTGCTTTTAACTCAGTAACGGAGGTAATTGTCAAATGGATAAAGTAGAACAGTATCGAGAATATATTCAAAGATTACTAACTGAATATAGTAACCACAAAAGTTTAAATGAAGACGTAGAAGCTCAAACGGTATTTGATAGGGAACACGATCATTATCAATTAGTTCATGTTGGTTGGCGAAATCAACGACGAATATATGGTTGTGTGCTGCACTTAGATATTAAAGACGGTAAAATTTGGGTTCAACATGATGGTACAGAAATAGGGATTGTTAGTGATTTAGAAGTTTTGGGTGTGCCAAAGCAAGATATTGTTATAGGTTTCCATGCTCCTTATAAGCGCAAGTTTACTGAATATGCTTTAGGTTGAGTTTATAAATGGGATGTAGGCGCCTTTCCGAAGCCTCATCCCACAAGAATATTTAGGATAATGAATATATATTTACATGATTGCTAGTAGTGCCGCAGAATTTAGAATGACAAATCAAAATGAATTTTTTAGAAGGTTAAGTTTCTGCATAGCAACAGTACGTACTTCATCATCTTTATCCTGAGCTAGTTTCTCTAAAATATTTGTTGAACAATTGTAGTAATTATATTGTGTTAAACTAAGTCGAACTTCCTGGCATTTGTCTTTTGCTAATACTTCTAAAGTCTGAGCAGACGTATTCGTATTTTCAGTTAAACCTTAAATATTTATTGATTATCCCTATGAGCAAAGTAAGTTTAGCACTTTTTAACTGTATTAGTTTTCTATCTTTAACGTTTTGGGTAAGTAACGCTCACGCTCAAACCCCTTCACAATCGACAACTGTTGTAAACCAACTTCAGCAGTACAAAGTCTATCGCAAGACACAAGCAGGCGCCACCCCCGAAGTAAAAAATGCAACGCAACCTGCTACAAATCATGTTATATACGTAAATCCTAGACTATTTTCCCTTAGCCCAAACAGTGACACAGTTGGAGATGTCGCAAGCGCACAATTTGGTTGTGGGTCATATTCTAAAATTATTTGAACAGATTGTGCTTTTTCTGCACCTGCTATTTTACTAACTAAATATAATGCCAGCGTATTAATTCGTCCATTATTAGTAGATAGAGGCTTAACTCTATCAGAAATAGGCTGGATTTTAGGCATTGTTAGTTACAGCGTGCGTATAGTCGGCGCCTTAACTGCTGGAATAATGATAATGCGTATAGGACGTAAAAAATCGCTAATCTTATTCGGATTCATATCAGCTATTTCTACACTTTTATATATAATCCCCGCAAACGCTGTTAATAGCTTACCTATACTATATACTGTTTGTATTTTAGTAAAGATCATTCAAAGTATGGCATATACAGCATTATTAAGTGCTATGATGGATAAATGCACAAAAAGTGGCACCGCAACTGATTATACTATCCAAGTTTGAATCATGTTTTTAGGCGGAATCGGCGCCACAGTTATCAGTGGAATATTAGCAAAAGCAATAAGTTACACCTTCGTCTTTGTTGTCACTACAATAGTCAGCTTAATTAGCGTATATTTAATCACCAAAATACGCATGACCAACGTAGGATAGGCATCTTGCCTGTCCGTGTTGCTGGGATTTTGGACGGGCAGGATGCCCATTCCACAAGAGGGGTGATTTAATATTGGGAGTTATTAATTAGTTGTTTGGATTTGCTGGCACTTTATAAGGTGTTGCTGGGTTTGGTTGTCCAGATTTTTGTTCTGTTTGTAGTTTATTTGTTGGCACCGTTCCAAAAATACCTCTAGATTTGCAGTAGTACAATGAGGCTACTGCTGAGTATGCCCAATGGTTTTTAGAGACATCTGAGTAAGGTGATGGTAATTTTTCAACTTGTCCTGTTTGACAAGCTTCGCGAATTTCTGCTTCAGTTGGTTGAACTTGCGCTGTTGATGCTGTAATTATCCACAGGGGAGAGGTTAGTGATATAAGAATTAGTAATTGTTTCAGCATATAAAATTCTATAGTAATAAGACTTAATCGCTTCTTATTTATTTTATCAATATAAACGTATTAGTTACATGACGCTACCAATTAATTTATTTGAATACGAACACCACGCGAAAAGTCATTTATCTCAAATGGCGTTTGATTATTACAGTAGCGGCGCCTGGGATGAGGTAACATTACGTGATAATCGTGCAGCATTTGAACGCATCAAATTATTACCTCGAATGCTAGTAGATGTAAGTAAGCGCGATTTGAAGGTAAATATTTTAGGAGAATCTCTACAGCTACCTATATTTATTGCTCCGATGGCTTTTCAATGCCTTGCTCATCCTGATGGTGAAGTTGCCACCGCAAAAGCTGCTGCATCGACAGGCACTGCGGTGATACTCAGTACTATGTCTACCAAGAGCATTGAAGAAGTAGCAGCAAGTAATAATAGTCTACGCTGGTTCCAACTTTACGTTCACAAAGATAAAGGTTTAACTCGCGCTTTGGTGGAACGCGCGTTTGCCGCAGGTTACAAAGCGTTATGTTTAACTGTTGACGCACCAATATTAGGACAGCGTGAACGTGATAAACGTAATGAATTTGCTTTACCAACTGGATTACACTTGGCTAATTTAACAAATATGTCTGGTCTCGATATTCCCCATGAACAAGGAGAATCTGGTTTATTCGCTTATTTTGCTCAACAACTCAACCCAGCAGTTACTTGGCAAGATTTAGAATGGTTACAATCTTTGTCTCCACTACCTTTGGTCGTAAAAGGTATCTTACGCGCGGATGATGCAGTGAATGCAATAAAATCTGGCGCCAAAGCAATAATAGTATCAAATCATGGCGGGCGCCAGTTAGATAGTGCAATTGCATCAATTGAAGCATTACCCAATGTTGTTGCAGCAGTTAATAATCAAGCTGCAGTTCTTGTTGACGGTGGTATTCGTCGAGGTGTTGATATACTCAAAGCTATCGCTTATGGCGCCAATGCTGTATTAATTGGCAGACCGATATTATGGGGACTTGCTTTAAATGGTGAAGTGGGTGTTGCACATGTTATTGAACTGCTACGCGCGGAGTTTGATTTAGCGATGGCACTTAGTGGATGTACATGTGTAGAGGATATTGACTCAAGTCTAGTTTGTAAGAATTCTTATTAATTATTAAAATTTCTTTACAAAAATTTAAATTATACTTAGTTACTACTTTAATGTTACTCACAAATTCATAACGCCGCATTCCCATATCAACCGTTTGCGAGAAAATTTATATAGTAGAGACGTTACATGTAACGTCTCTACCAACGCACGATTTTTATATAGGTTACACGGCTTGCTATCGTATAATTAATAACTGCCACACATTGAATCATAATGAAGAAATTAATTAAAGGGCTGCGCGAGTTTAAATCTACATATGTTAGTAGCCATCAACAACTTTTTGAACAGCTTTCTCTTGGTCAAAAACCTAGGGTATTATTTATTACCTGTTCCGATTCACGTGTAGACCCAAACTTAATTACACAAGCTGAATTGGGCGAATTGTTTGTGATTCGCAATGCTGGTAACATCGTTCCACCTTATGGAGCAACGAATGGTGGTGAAGGCGCCACGATTGAATATGCTATACAAGCTTTAGGTATTAGACAAATTATTGTTTGCGGTCACTCACACTGTGGCGCCATGAAAGGGTTGACAAAGCTACATACTCTAGATGAAGAAATGCCACTTGTGCATGATTGGTTGAAATATACAGAAGCGACTCGGCTTTTAGCGAAAGAACACTACGGGCATTACAAGGGAGAAGAATTGCTCGACATTATTACCGCTGAAAATGTCTTGACTCAAATTGAAAACTTGAGAACTTATCCGGTGGTTCGCTCGAAGCTTTACCAAAATCAACTCAATATTTACGCATGGATTTATCAAATTGAGACAGGAGAAGTTTTAGCATATGACCCTAAAACTCACTCTTACGTTTTACCTCAAAGTCAAGTTCCAACTTTAGATGAGGAAGTTTCACTAACTCTGGATTCAAATGGTAATGTTACAAAAAAATTCTCAGATGGACAACCCGTAATTGAACAACCTGAAGAAGTTACTTTTGACAAATACCAAGGATTCCCCATGACACGACTTTCAAAAGCACAAATGGATAGAATTTATCGAGGTTCTACAACAAACTAATCAAATCTTTCACAATTAACTGCCCACCATACATACTCAGTTACCACTTCTATCTATCGAATTAAGTCACAAAGCAGATATATTAACATTATTCATAAATCTATCTCTCGATAGAGGTATTTATTTTTGAAACCGCATCTGGAGAAGGATCGATAATGTATAAGCTTAATATATGTTAATAATTTGATAGTCAACTGATTCTAAAAACAAATTTAAGATTTAGTTTTTAAATCGCTTGGCGCCGACAAGCGTTATTTTGTGTGGTGGAATGGAGTTATGATGAGACTTGAGCAGAAAGGTTTAACTGTATGGTTTACCGGTTTAAGTGGTGCTGGTAAAACAACCATTAGTCGTGTTGTTGAAAATGAATTACGTTCTCAAGGATATAAAGTAGAAGTCCTTGACGGTGACGTGCTGAGACAATGTTTAACCAAAGGACTCGGTTTTTGTAAAGAAGACCGTGATGAAAATATTCGTCGTATTGGTTATGTAGCTAACTTATTGGTACGTAATGATGTAATTGTACTAGTATCTGTAATTTCACCTTACCGTCAAATTCGTAATCAAATGCGTTTAGATATAGCTGACTTTTTAGAAGTCTATGTAAATGCACCTCTAGAAGTATGCGAACAGCGTGATGTCAAAGGTTTATATAAAAAAGCGCGCGCTGGGGAAATACATAATTTTACTGGTATAGATGACCCTTACGAGGCGCCTCTTTTTCCCGAAGTGACTTGTAATACACACCTAGAGACAATAGCCGAAAGCGCAGGTAAAGTGTTGAGGAAAATGGAAGAGTCTGGATACTACTGTCCTTTAATTTATAGTCAAAATGGTTGTAATAATCATCATAAATCTGATGTTTTATAATTCATCTTTCATCAACGATATTAGAAGATGATGTTAGAAGATATAGAAATCGATTTGTTACTAGAAGGAATTTATCGTTATTACGGTTTTGACTTTCGTAATTATTCTCGTGTTTCTATCAAACGCAGAATTTGGCATATTGTACACATTGAGGGACTAAAAACTATTTCTGCACTTCAAGATAAAGTCTTACACGACCAGAAGTGTATGGAACGTTTTTTGCTTAACGTCTCTGTTAATATTACCTCAATGTTTCGCGACCCTAGCTTTTATCTTGCTTTACGTCATCAAGTAGTTCCTATCTTGCGGACTTATCCATTTATCAGAATTTGGCACGCTGGATGCTCTACAGGTGAGGAAGTTTACTCGATGGCTATTTTACTTCAAGAAGAAGGCTTGTATCATCGCTGTCGTCTTTATGCAACTGATATCAATGAAAGAGTATTACGTCAAGCTCGAACTGGTATTTTTCCTCTTAAGTTTATGCAAAAGTACACGCAAAATTATTTACAAGCAGGAGGTATAAATTCTTTTTCTGAGTATTATTTAGCAAAGTATGATAACGCAATTTTTAACGCTTCGCTTCGCGAAAATATGATTTTTTCATTACATAACCTAGCTAGTGATAATTCTTTCAACGAATTTAACTTGATTATTTGTCGAAATGTTTTAATCTATTTTAATAAAACATTACAAGCGCACGTGCATAAATTATTTTATGAAAGTTTAACTAAATTTGGAATATTAGCTTTAGGCAAGCAAGAATCAATTCGATTTACTCCCTATGAAAATAGTTATAAAGTTATAGATAAACTGGAGAAAATATACCGTCGCAATGATTGAAGTGTAAGTGAGGCATAGCCCCACCCTACTCTTAGGTTGTATATTCGGCATTAATTTTCACGTAGTCGTAACTTAGGTCACAACCCCAAGCTTTACCTGAACCGTGACCGTTACCAATGCTAACTTTAATTATCACTGGATTATCAACTCGTTGCGGTGGTACAGTGCTGCGGTCAACTGTAAGGTCGTTGCTCATGTTGGTTGCAGTAAAATCACTAGCCACACTTGAATTAGCAGCAATATGTTTTAAATAATTACTTGCACCCGCGCGGTCAAATGGTAATGGTTGTCCATTTTCCATCAGTAAAAAATCACCAAGCTCAATTCGCAAATTCTCCTGTTCAAATACAACTCCCGCGCGTCCTGCTGCTGCTCCTATTCTCCCCCAATTGGGGTCACGTCCAAATATTGCAGATTTGACAAGTGATGAACCAGCAATTGTTTTTGCTACAGTACGCGCGCTCGAATCATCTGGCGCCCCTACAACCTGCACTTCAATCAAGCAAGTTGCACCCTCACCATCACGAGCAATCGCTTTAGCTAAATGTTGACATACTGCTGTTAACATCGCCTCTAATTTTTCTGCTTCGGCGCCCATTTCTGTAATCGCAGGAGTTCGCGATTCACCATTGGCAAGGGCAATTAAACTATCATTGGTACTAGTATCACCATCAACAGTTATGGCGTTGAAACTTTTATCAGCAGCGCGCGAAAGCATCTGTTGCCATAAATGTGGCGAAACAGCAGCATCACAAGTAACAAATGCCAGCAGTGTTGCCATATTAGGATGAATCATCCCTGAACCCTTGGCAATTCCCCCAACTCTTACCGTTCTATCACCAATAGTTGTTTCCAAAGCGATTGATTTTGGTACTAAATCGGTAGTAATAATTGCTCCTGCTGCCGCATCCGAGCCAGTATCCGAAAGCGCTGCGACAAGCTTGGGAATTCCGCTTCGCATTGCATCCATTTTGATCTGCTGCCCAATTACACCGGTCGATGCCAACAAGATTGAGTCTGGGGAAATATTTAGCTCTTTCGCTAGAATTTCTGCACTTTCAAGCGCATCGCGCTTTCCCTGTTCACCTGTTGCTGCATTCGCTTGTCCCGCATTACAAAGAATTGCACGGGTTATTTGTTTGTGAAGCAACCGCTCTCGACAATAATCTACACACGCCGCTTTGACGTGACTCGTCGTAAATACACCTGCTGCAATTGCCTCTACATCCGAAAATATCAACGCCAAATCAGGCAAACCCGAAGGCTTTAGCCCAGCCTTGATCCCCGCTGCTCGATATCCTCTAGGCGCCGTGACTCCACCACTAATCTCATGCCAGTCTGCCATGATTTTCCCTGCAATTATCATTTGACTGGCGATTATATCAATTATAGTGTCACTACTTAACGGTATTTTTTAATTACCTTGTTTAATAAATAAAAAAAGAGAGAGCTACTTCAGCAGCTCTCCAGATCATCAGGGTGCATCTCAGAACATAATACACTATTTTTGGGATGCCGTGCATTACCCCTCATTTATTTCACAATATTTTTGTAAACTGTTATCTACTATACAACAAAAACCAAAAAAAAAGAGAGAGCCACTTGGGCTTCTCTCCGAATCATCAGGGTGCATCTATTTAACATAATATATCACAACAGGGATGAGGTGCATTACCCCTTATTATTGTTTTTTGTGAAGATAATGCAATAGATTTATGAAGTTGCATTTCGGAAATTAGCATAGTCTTTTTGTACTATAAAAAATAGAAATAAAAAGAGAGCTACTTACGTAACTCTCCGGATCATCAGGGTGCATCTACTTAACGTAGTATAACATTTTTAGGATGAGGTGCAATACCCCTCACCGTATTTTTTCTGAATAAATTGTGAAGGAAATTCTATGTAGGTAAAATAAACAGTGATATTACGTAGGTGGTGATGCCCCGTACCAAGCTTATCTCAAATAGGCGCCTATATAATTAAAAATTATTGATGGTGCGGGGCTTACGGTAAAATAGCTAAAAATATTTGTGAGTAAAAAAATAAGCAAAAAAATAGGAGAGCTACATAACATAACTCTCCGGATTCATCAGGGTGCATCTACATAGCGTAGAATACCATTATGGGGATGAGGAGCGCTACCCCCTATTCCAGTTTTTTTTGTAAATTTTTGTAAAGATTGATTGGTGCGTCACTACGCATTGAGCTTTTTCTCGACCAATTCGTTGGTAAGACGGGGTTCAGCGAGTTTGTTAGTTTTCTTGAGAACTTGCCCAACGAAGAAACCTTTGAGATTGATGTTACCACCTTTGTACTTTTCGTATTCTTTGGGATTAGCGGCGATAACTTCATCGATGATAGATTCGAGGGTAGCAGGGTCGCTAATAAGTTCTTTGCCTGCGAAAGCTTTTTCTGGGGATACGCCGTTAAGTAAATCGGTTAGCTTTTCTTTTGCGATGGCATTGCTGATTTTACCACTTTCAATTCGGGTAATAACATCCGCAAGGTTTTGGGGAGTTAAGCCAATGTCGGTAATTGCAAATTTTTGCTTGTTGAGGTAAGCTGCAATATCTTGTGTAATCCAATTCGCTGCTACTTTTGAACTGGCACCACATGCAATAACGGTTTCAAAATATTCAGAAACAGTACGTTCTTCGGTAAGAACGCGCGCATCGTATGGAGAAAGTCCCAACTCAGTCTCATAACGATGACGTTTATGAGCAGGGAGTTCGGGTAACTCACTTTTCCAAGCATTTAATTGCTCGGTACTTACTTCGATAGGTCCTAAGTCGGGTTCGGGAAAGTAGCGGTAATCACTGGAACCTTCTTTTTTCCGCATACTAATAGTGCGTTGTGAACCTTCTTCCCACAACCGCGTTTCTTGAATAATAGGTTCACCAGCTTCAACAGCAGCTATTTGTCGTTCAATTTCATACTCAATAGCTTTTTGTATCGCGCTGAACGAGTTCATGTTTTTGATTTCGACTTTAGTGCCGAATTCTTTTTGTCCAACTGGACGAACAGATATATTAACGTCACAGCGTAGCGAACCTTCTTGCATGTTACCGTCACTAACACCGAGATAGCGCATAATTCGACGTAGTTCTTGCGCGTACTCTGCTGCTTCTTGTCCAGAGCGTAAGTCAGGTTCAGATACTATTTCCACTAACGGAACACCCGCGCGGTTGTAGTCTACGAGTGAGTAAGTCGAACCAGATAATCTTTCGCTACCTGCGTGAACAAGCTTACCAGCATCTTCTTCCATGTGGAGACGAGTAACACCAATCTTCTTACGGGTTGGATTACCATCTTTATCGATTAACTCGATTTCTAACGAACCATGTTCAGCAATAGGTAAATCGTACTGCGATATTTGGTAATTTTTAGGTAAATCAGGATAAAAGTACTGTTTTCGGTCAAACTTACTATATTTTGCAATTTGGCAATTTAGCGCTAAACCAGCTTTAACGGCATATTCTAAAACTTTTTGGTTGAGTACTGGCAACACTCCAGGTAAACCCATACAAACCGGGTCGATGTTAGTGTTGGGGTCGGCGCCGAAAGCAGTTGAACTATCGGAGAAAATTTTAGTGTTAGTACTTAGCTGACAGTGGGTTTCCAGCCCAATAATCGCTTCGTACTCTGTTTTAACAGGAGTAGCAGTAGTCATAGTATTACAGTATCTCGCTTTTACTTATCAGCTTTTTATTTTAGAAGGGTAAGGGGAAAACGGGAAAGGGGTACACTCGTAGGTTGGGTGAAGGCTTTGCGTAACCCAACCTTGTATATTATGGTTGAATTTCTTGCATAGTATTACGATGAAATCAAACAGTTACTGGGAGCAATTTTAGCTGAAAAAGCTGGCGCCACAAATACAGAGTTTCATCATGCTAGATTTCTTAGCTATGAACCGAAAGATGAGTATGTGGACTTTATTATAACAAAAGCCGCATTTCATCACGTGTCAAATTTTTGGAAAACGGTAGGGTTAATGCGAATATGACAGATGTTGAAACCCGAAAGTGTTTTACCTACGCGACTTGATATTTCCATTTGATACAGCAGAACAGCTAAAAACCTTTTTCCTTATTTGTGTACGAGCAAGTAACCTCTGACTATCCTTTACCTAGGCGACGTGATATTTTCATTTGATACAGCAGAGTGACAATCTAGAATAGATGATTAGATTTATGAAAAAATCCCCCTTAATAAGGAGGACTTAAAGACGTTAAAGTTATTGCTGATAAGCATACCGAAGCCATTTTCAAAGATTTGTGTGTACACCGTAGCAGTACAAGAGAAATACGCTACGAAGGTTTCTGCTCGCTTGGCTATCTTCCACTTCGACAACACCTCCTTTTGCGCGCTTCGACTAAAATTGATTCAAGATTATCCATATTCAATTGTGCTTCAACTGGTTGCGTTTCCTCTTTGACGTGACGTGGTGCCACCAATTGCGATACGTTGGGTGTTGAAACGTCGATTACTGTATGCCCTTCAAGTGTTGATAATCTTGCTTCAAATTAATCACTTGGACGTGCGCTGCGACCACTTTTTGTGCCATGTTGCCACACAAACACCTATGAATGGGTCAAATCAGTAATCGCCACGATACTTAAGTCGAAAAAAATATTGCATTACACTTCTTCGGTTTTTCAGTTCTGTACACAAGGGATGCTCTTGACAGCAATATTTAACTTTAAATTGTTTTTACATTTCCCCTTTTCTCGCCTACTTTATTAGAATTGGCTTCATATTTGTGCTTCTAATAATTCAGTGAATCCTTGGGTACACAAAACTTAAAATAGCGCTTACATTTGTCTCAAGAAAGATATTTCCTGGCATTCAAGCTGTTGTACACACCTGGAGTCCTTGAAATATAAAGGGGTTAACTTACATTTGAGAGGAGCATCTACCAAGTATGTATAAAGAATTTTCGATAGCTACGCTAAAGTATTTCTATGAAACAGTTAGAGAGAGTGACTGCCCAACATTTGAGAAAATATTGTTGAAGCCGAGGGGAAATTTAAGGTTTCCGGGCTGCCAAAATATTTTGAGTAATCTGTGCTCTCCTTGAACAACAATTATCACTCTTTTTCAGGATAATAGTATTAAGCTGTGCGTCAAGAAGTTTAATAGCGTATAAAAACCTGGAAATAGAGAGGGTAACTAACATGACATCAAGTGAATCGAATAATAGCGATGTATTTGAGGTAGATGGTTTTCATCTAGTAATTTGGGAACCAAATCTTATAGTATTACCCATTCCGGATAATCGCTCAGATTCCAATACCTCTGTAGAAATTAATGTTTACTTTATAAACAATACACCAAACTCTTTTCGCCTTAGCCCAGATGAAACATTAATTCTAGAGATTTTGGCATCAGATGGTGAAGCACTGCAAGCACTATTAACTCCAGGTGACGCTGACGTTCAATTAAATACCACTCCTATAGAAAGTTGGGGATTTAAATTGAGGCGTTTGATATCAAACTTAACTCGTTTTCCCAAGCAGAACGAAACAAGTAAAGTTGATGCGAGCTTAATTGAGCCTACACGATTTAAGAAAATCACTTTCACAATAAAACTACTTTGGTTTGATAACAAGCTTCAGCTTCAAATCCTCAATAATTCTAGCTACTCACAAGTAGTTTTTGGAATTAATAAATGTTGGTCTTTTGATAAAGTTCGACAAGGAGTGTATCAGTTTCGCTTTGTATGGGGTAATTTCAGCAACAGTGAATCTGGCTCAGAACCACAAACGAGGGCAGAAATAAAAACAACTCAATTCGTAAATCTCCGTCTAGTAGAACCTGTGGGAAATGACAACAATGCAGTAGAAGTAGAAGGTATCCGATTTGAAACTTTACTGCCGGATCGTGTTTTTATTTTACCAAAGAAAAAACGTGGTGTTGAAACTTGTTTACAATTAGGGATTCGCATTATAAATAATACGCTTATCCCTGTCAATTTCAGCTTTTTCAGTACTTTAGTTCCTCAGCTTATACAAGCTTCGGGACAGCTATTAAAGGGGTGGTGCTATCGCAGATTTGAGGGAAGACCATTAGCATCTGATTTTAAACTTGCCATGCCTGGAGAATGTATAACCTTCTTCCTAGACGCTTCAATTTTTTGGATAAAGCGTGAACAGTTTATCCTTAGAATTAGTGCTGGAGATGGGGGCTTTTGGAATTTTGAAATTCTCCAAGCAGGTAACTATAAAATTCAGTTTATCTACAACAACAAATATTTAACGCAAGAAATTTATGACAGAGAAAACATGAGTACGACCTTAATAGAAAGTCTTTGGATAGGAATGGTGTTTACGCCCAAAATAGAGTTTCGCATAAGCGCTCAATAATCCAGGGTAAATGCTTCGGTAACAAGCCTCAAATGACGTAAAATCATTCCCGAACTTTAGTCCGCCCCGATTCCCAATCGCGGATACAGTTCCGCGCGGGTCCAAATTTGAACTGTTAGGAGATAAAAATTGCCATTGACAGACAGAAAAGCAGGATTTAATAACAATTTAAAACTAACAAAATTTACAACTATGTTATCACGTTTACACTCTTTCATTTTCTTTGCGACGACTCTTATTGTTACACTACAAAATCAATCAAGTATTGCTGTCCAAATTTATAATCCAAGTGGAAGACCCGCAATCAAAGTTTTTGAAGATCCTATAACAAAAACATCAGGTTTAGTGCATTTACAAGCATGGCCTTCCTACGACCCGAGGTCTGTTCTTGAGTTTGGAAAAGTTGTAGAGATTAAACCGGGAGGTACAGATAAATTGGTAAGCCTACTCAGGTCTAGATGGCGCAAACCTGAATGGGATTTTGTACGCGTAGGTGGCTTAGAAGGCATCTTCAATATAACAGATTATACCCCTTGTACTCCTGTATTTGGAGAGTTTTGTGGAGGGCGTCTAGATAGGGCTGGAGGAGTAGGGGCTTATTTCAACATTGAATATATACCACTGGGAAATGATCCTAGAGGAAATAACGTGCATTGGATTCAAAGAGTTATAGACAATTATGGTAGGTTTGAAAGCGATGAAATCGATAAGCCTGTTTGGCAGATAGAAAATCCTTACTACGATACAAATGCAAATGCAGGCCCAAACTACTTCATAGATGTTCCATATTATACTCCTCCTCCAAATAGAAACCTATATTTCTATGCTGAAACTTATCTGGTTGAGGAAGTTACAAAACCTATAAGTAACCAAAAGACAGTTAACATTTATGATGGAGTTCGGTGGGGTTGGGAATATAAACCATCAAACGTATTCAATAAATTTTCAGATAGTTTATCTTCTGGCTATGAAAGAGATAAATTTCTGCTAAAAGACCTTTCTCCAGGCGCAAAATACTATGCCTACATCAACAACGATATACCTGGTAATCAATGTAACCCAAATACATTTTTAGAAAGGTATGATGAAAATGGAGCTTGGTATTATGATAATGACAACAGTCCTTTAGGAGATGGTTTTGCTTCTGCGTTAACAGGTATCGTTCCAAGTAATGGAATTATTGACTTAAATGTTCGTTCTGCTAATGGTGGTCGTCGTGGAGAGGACAGAGGCAGTTATGAGCTTAATGTAATGGTATTCAACGACGGAGATTTACCATTTTCTGCTGGTGATAGTGGAGGCGGTGGTGTAGGTAGAGAACGCCCAGGTGGAACTCAACAAAATCCAATCCTTCCCAATGAAAGAGAAGGCAACTGGCAAGTATTCCGAAACGTTCCAGGATGTCGCTGGTACGACCCACACACACCTTATGGATTTGAATTCCAAGCACTTGATAATACCTTATTCAGTGAAATACTTGACTTTCCTATTGGTTTAGATAATCGATTTACTGTCTCAGTTGGGGGTAACATACTTGGTGAATTTGGTTCCGGACAAAACGTAGACTTTGTTTCTTTATTTGGTTCTGGTGTTTCCAATTTCAAAATCACTGGCATCGATTCTTTATTTGGTTCGACGGAAGAAACTGCTTTCCCAATTCAGCTAGCATTTAACGACCGTGTAGGTAGCTTCAAAATGCGCCCATTTTCTAAGGAAAGTTCTCCTGCTCAGTCTGTACCTGAATCAACATCTACATTAGGACTACTAGCACTCGGCGCATGGAGTATAGTGAAAGCGCTCAAAATCCGTAAAAACAAATAACCGTGAACCACATCTACACTGTCCTATTCTCCCTCAGCATTATTCTCATCAACCCATTTGGTACAATGCGAGGCGAAATCTGGACGCAACCAAAAGTATTCGCCATTCTCCTTATCTGCATACTTAACTCACTCAACTTGTGGGAAGAACGCAAAAACATCAAGCTTCCCCAAAGTTGGAAAGTTAGTAAACTGCTGTGGGAAATATTCTTAGGAATTGGTCTAATCTCAACTCTTATTAGCCTTTACCCAATACGTTCGCTACTTGGTCAAGAACAGATGGGAGATGGCTTACTTTATTGGTTACTAATTGCAATTTTCACCCTTAGCAATGCCTTACTGCTGAGGGTTTATCCAGAACTAGCGCGCGCTCAACTTACTGGTTTAGTTATTGGTGGCGCCATCCTTGCCCTAAGCATCTTCCCGCAAGTGATAAACTGGCGCCTCGACTACACTGCCACCAGTGGGCAATTAATTCAAAAAAACATTCTCGCTAGTACCATTTTCCAGGGACACCAACCAATTGGGTTGTATTCGCATCGCGGTCATGCATCATTTGTACTTGCAGCAGTTGCAATTATTACACTGGTAGGTTGGCAGTGGAAATGGATAAATACACGCTTGGCTGCAATTGCAGGCATTCTGATTATCCCAGCACTGCTGCTGACTCAAACCAGGGCAGGATTATTAGCTTTAATGGTAGCAATCGCTTACAAAATTGGACGTAAGCATTATAAGTTTATAATCCCTGCTGCCCTCGCGTGTTTATTAGTAATTGGTATTAGCACTACCACCCGACAAATTGATAATTTACCCCTGATTAAACAAATTACGTCCGACCGGGTACATTTATGGGAAGTAGCGAACCGTGGTATTCAAAAACGCCCTCTACTTGGTTGGGGTATGAACGGGTTTGGCGCCGCTTACCCGGAAGTACAATATCGTAAAAAGCTAGCAAAAATTGTTCGCTTAGGTGACTTTACTTTTGACTACAAGCACAAGGACGGGCGAATTTTAACAGCACAGCTACCCACGGTTAAGGCACATAATCTAATACTGGATACAATATTATCAGTAGGTTTACTAGGACTAATACCATACCTCGCACTGTTAGGATTATGTTTGGTACAAATAATCAACTCACCTTATCGGGGTATCGAGGCAGTAGCAATTGCCTACTTCGCTTATACCTTTACTTGGTTTGAATGTGCCCAGTTTTCGCACATCGCTTGGTGGGCACTTAGTTTTTTTGGTATGTCTAGTATCCGTGAAAAAGTCACTTCTTAGAAACGCTACTATTATCAGTGGGTTGTGTTTGCTACTCGGCAGTACACAATCTGATTCTGATTCGCAATGGAATAGTGCGATGGAAACCGAGTTTCAGCAGCGTTCAAAGGAAGTAATCACAAAACTTGCTGGTAGCAATTACGGCACGACATCGTTTGAAAGCGAGAAGAAATCTTACCCCAAGGCAATGATTGACTTTCTTGCTCTTAATAGAGAAAAAGCGATATCATTTTTACAATCTGAAGATGCCGATGCCCAAAGCCACAGCCATACATTAGGTATAGACTTTTACTCAAGCTTTACCCTAAAACAACAAGTCCGCAAATACTTTTACTTTGGTAAATATCTTGACCCAGCATACAAAGAGCGCATGAAGCGCGCGATGAAAATCTTCACAGAATTTGACCCGTTAGATAAATATTTCCCCCAACCGCGAAAGTTTTGGGCAAATTCAATCGATAATTGTAATACCTGGGTTGATTGTCGCAATACCGATAACCTCAAAGCAATGCGAGAAGTTGCGGTATATTTATTTGCAGAAGAAAGCGGCAACGAGGAAACCCGCAAGCTATATAAAAAACGCATTATTCAAAATGTCCGCACCCTCTACCAAATTGGGCAAGGTGAATGGGATTCAGAAAATTACCTCGGACATGCCGTTACTACATATGTAAATTTATATGATTTTGCTAAAGATTCAGAAGTAAAATCAATAGCAAAAGCTGCACTCGATTGGTATTTTACCTCCGGCGCCGTTAAATATTGGCGTGGTGCATTTGGTGGACCATCCAAACGCGATTATAGTCAAGGAAACTGTACTTGGTGTTCGCTTGCTACACATGAATTAGGTTTATATTTTGGCGATTCGCCCATTGGAGATTCTAATCCTTCCCCGGATAGCGTACACTTAATTACCAGTAGCTACCGTCCACCTGCTGCGGTTGTCGCATTGGCACGCAAACAATTCCCCAAACCATTAGAATTACTCAATTCCAAACCAACTTATGAAAATTGGAAACCAGGAGGAGACAGCAAACCCCAGTTCCATGAAACTTTATACTTTGGTCATACTTTTCAGTTAGGTACATTAGCACAAGGTTCGGGTGGAGATTGGAATGGCTTTAAAATGATGGCTTTTAATAAGCAGCGCGGTGTAGATTATTTCATTGCTGCGACGGGAACAGACCCAACCCAAATATCAACTAGTTCCATCGGTGGAGACAATGTTGCCCAGTACCACAATCTGCTAATCTGGTTAAATGGTAAACCAAGAGCACCGTTTCAATTTTTCTTTCCCAAGTCGGTAAAATTAGAAACCAGCAATGGCATAACATTTATTCAGTATGAAAAAACCTGGCTGGCACTAACACCAATTAATTTAAAAGTTTCGGGTATTAATACTGCTGCAACCGAAAAAATTAAAGACCGCTACCCAAACAACCAAATTTTAACTGCAACTGGCACAAGTTCGACAATTTCAGGATTTGCCCTCGAAGTTGGGGAACAGGAAACCCACAAGAGTTGGGAGCAGTTTAAACAGTCTGTGGTGTCTCTTTCACACTTAAATTTAAACAACATTAGTGATGGAATAGTCGAGTACCAGGGAGTTGGAGGAAAAGTCAAACTCCAATATCAAGATAAAAACTTACCCCTCGTGTGGAGAAACGGACAATTCCACGACTGGCGCCACCACTATAGAGTTTACCAAAATGCAACGGCAACCAAAACCCCAATTTATCAGGGATGGAAGGAAGGTAAATTGTTGATTGAAGCTGGTGGATACCAGTTCCAAACTCAACCTTAAATGTAAGAGCGAGTAAACGGGAGCATCCAAAGCGTCCGTTGCTTTAATCGTCTCGTACTAGTTGCGCTGTGTAAAGTCCTTCCATCGCAAAGAAACCAACTCAGAAATCCGCTTAAAAGTACAGTAAATTTATTATAAATACGTATCGTATTTATTGCTTTGTATTTACAATCTATAATAACTGCCCGTTCGCTCCTGCATTGACCCCTCGATTTAATTAAGGCTTACTGGGCTTGTAATCCAGACTCATCAATCGATTCAGGCATTTTTATTTAGTACAGGACTTTTAGTTATTTTATGATTTACGCTATCTCTATGCCTCAAATAATCGCCTCTCTTAGGCTTGTATGATGGTTATAAATGTTACTGATAATTAGATATTTACTTAGAAATAGGCTTTTTGCTCTCATATCATCTGAGCAAATTCAATGAAAGCTGATGCTGAATACGTTGAGATATAAGCCATAAATTTAATTAGATTAGGACTTACGCTACTGTCACAATTATTGTTTGGTGCGTGACGCTACAAGTCTTATAACTCCGTTGAAGTTTTTTTGTAGCGTCACACACCCTACGCTTTATATGTGCCAATTTCGTAAGTCCTATAGATATTATTTAATTGTAAAGATTTGAGGCTTGATTAACTTCTATCTAAGAAACTGTACAAGATATAGCTTATGGAATACACTAAAATTCAGGATTCCTGGGTTTCTATATAAATTGCTAATTTCAACTCTCATATTTCTACCTTATGGTAGAGGCAAAAATATATTTAAAACTGCTTTTTAAGCGTTTATCTATATTTTCTGTTAAATGTATCTAATTGTTAGAAAAAATTGTATTGAATTTAGCTACTTAAATGTAACAGTAAAAATATCTAACTCAAAAAACCTATTAACATTAAGGGATTTAGATTTAAAATAGTCGGTACAACAAGGTTAAATAGTCTCAAGAGATATAAGCAAAATTTAAATATTTAACTATTGATAGAGTAATTACATGCTTGTTATTGAATACAACATAAGACACAAGCAGGTATAAAAGAGCATAATTCAGCTAAAAGTTAGCTAAGTTATTGAGATTTACAAGAAAGCTCTTAAGAACTGTAAAGAGAAGCAAGTTATTTGCTTTCTCAGTCTTTTTGCGAATTTACTTTTCAATTCAAGGATTAATGTATGTCTGGACAAATGTGTTGGCTTGCGAGCTTTGGAAGCGATGACAATTTGATTTTACATCTTCGTCTTGATGAGAGTCAGCCTTGGCAACCTTATACTCTCTATCGTCAATATGCAGTTCCTGATTATCCTGTACCTGGTGGTTCTAAAGGTTGGGCAACTTGTCAAAGATTATTACAAGCAGGTTGGAAAATGCTGCCTACTCCTCAAAAAGAACCTTTACCTTACGTTGGTGCTTTACAATTCGTGCGATTGTAATTTATGTCAGACTTACGATACTGTCACAACCACAGGTCGGTGCGTGACACCACAAATCACTGCGCTTCGTTTCAGAATCTTAGTGGTGTCACGCACCCTACGTTAAAATTTTTTTATGGAGACTCTTCAAGGGGATTCTTCCGTCAACATGCTTTGAGTGCGTTATCTTGAGCAAGCTAGTGAGTTTAGTACCGTTGGCAACTAGTCAATAATAATTTATGCTTATAGGTTGCGCTTGTACTGCAATCAGCGCTAAAATCTGTAAGTTTCGGGCTATATGTAGCTAACGCTTGAAAAAGCCGACTAACCAGCTGCTCCTAACAAATGAGATTTTACACGGAAGAGAAAACGAAGAACAATGGCAAAACGTATACAGTTAGTATTAAATCAAGATGTCAGTAAATTGGGTAAGCTGGGCGATTTAGTCGAAGTTGCTCCCGGTTACGCGCGTAATTACCTAGTTCCTAAAAAACTAGCTTCTCCTGCAACTCCAGGCATTCTCAAACAAGTTGAACGGCGCCGTGAACTTGAGCGTCAGCGTCAAGCTGAACTCAAGCAACAAGCGCTCGACCAAAAAGCGGCGATAGAAAAAGTTACGGCTTACAGCGTAGCAGTTCAAGCTGGTGAAAACGAAGCTATCTTTGGTACAGTAACTACCCAAGACGTAGCTGATGTAATCAAAACAGCAGCAAATATCGAAGTTGACAAGCGCAACATTACTATTCCAGACATCAGCAAGCTTGGTACTTATGAAGCAGAAGTAAAACTGTTCGCAGAAGTTAGCGCGCGCATCTCAGTCCAAGTTGTTGCTAGCTAAACAACCTAAAGGTAGCATTGTCATTCTGAGCGTTATGCGAAGCATCTCCCCTAGGGTAGCGAAGAATCTAGATTCTTTTTAAGATATACGAGATGCTTCACTGCGTTCAGCATGACAATGAATAAAATTTATACTTTTTTCAAATAGCCATTTGGATTAAAAGTTGTTAAGAACTTGTGACAGTTTTTATCAATATAAAATTCTGGATGTGTTGATAAAAATACCTCTACAGCCTCCATTGGTCCTAAACCATAATCAGGACATACAGGATGACCATTTATATTTGTATCTTCAACTATTAAATAGCCACCAGATGGAATTAATTTACTGTATAACATTAGTTCTTGTAAAACATGGTCTTTAGTATGGTCTGAGTCCAAAATTACTAAAGTGTTTTTATCTCCAACTGTATCAAATACTTGTTTAGCTATCTCTAAATCAGCAGAACTTCCTTCAATTAAGCGTATATTTTGATACTTTTGTAAGTTCCTGCGAGTTTGCGACTTAACTTCAATATCAATACCTATCACTTCTCCAAAACCTATTAGCTTACACATATCAGCTAAATAAGCTGTTGTTCCCCCAAACGCTACACCACACTCAACAATAAAATCAGGCTTTTGATTAAAAATAATTTCTTGATAAAGCCACAAGTCCAAAGGACATTTTAATACTGGTATCCCCTGCCAATACGTACTTGTCCATACAGGTTGATTATTAAATACTGGTGCGTGATAATAAGCTTTGGAAAATTCATTGATTACTTCCATGTAACCTGCAACTGTATCGTTGACAGGTATTTGATCATAAAGATTATTAGCAGATGTAGAGTCAGTCATAGTTCATCAAAAAAGCTGTAATCTAGATTTATTTTGCGTAAGAAGATTATTTGCTATCAATTGTTCCAAATTCTATTAATCAGAAAATTAATTTTTGATAAACTATTGTCATGAACTAATATACTGTAACAAAAAGTAACTGTGGTACGACATCATTCTTAAAATGTACACAGTAGCCAAATAAATACATAAATACTATTATAGATGTCGGGGGTAAATGCTTCCAGGGACATTTAATCAGTAAAAAGCCTTTATGTCAGAAGAATTAAACTTTCAGAATTCTAGTGTAGACCGTTTGCCACCGCAAATTATTGAAGCTGAGGAAGCTGTTTTAGGTGGTATCTTATTAGACCCAGAAGCAATAAGTAGAGTCAGTGACCGTCTGAAACCAGAAGCATTTTATATCAAAGCACACAGAGAAATCTACGAAGCCACTTTAAATTTACATCGACAAGGTAAGCCAACTGACTTACTTAGTGTTACAAGTTGGCTTTCTGACCGTGACTTACTTACGCGCGTTGGTGGTAGAAACAAGCTTGCATCATTAATTGAGTCCACAGTATCAGCTGTAAATATAGATGCCTTGGCACAGCTAATTATAGACAAATACCAACGGCGCCGATTAATCAAAGCCGGAAATGAAATCGTCCAGCTAGGATTCGAGACGGAGACAGATATAAATAAAGTTATAGACCAAGCAGAGCAAAAAGTCTTTAATATAGCGGAAGAACGTTCAAATTCGGGTTTAGTTCACATTAGTGATTCTTTAATCAGTAATTTTAAAGACATTGAAAATCGAAACCAAGGTATAGCGTTACCTGGTATTTCCTCTGGTTACTATGACCTAGATGCCATGATAAACGGAGGTTTTCAGCGTTCAGACCTAGTTATTGTTGCTGGTAGGCCTGCAATGGGGAAATGTGTAGCTTACGACACAGAAGTTTTGTTAGCAGATGGTTCCGTTACGTCCATAGAAGAAATATATCATCGTCAACAAGCTGATTTAGTCACTTTAGGAAACGATTGGAAATTTAAAATAACTCAGCCATCAGCGTATGTAGACGATGGCCATAAGCTAGTATTCGGTGTAACTACTCGTCTAGGAAGGTACGTAGAAACAACTATTACTCATCCATATTTAACCATTAATGGATGGCGCCCGCTTTCTGAGTTGAAAGCAGGTGATAAAGTCGCAGTGCCCAGAAAGTACGATGTATTTGGTACAGAAACAATCACCGATAATGAAGTTAAATCGCTAGCAGATTTTATAAATGATGGCGCCGAAACTATCCCACCAATTGTATTTAAATTGACACGCTCGCAAATTGCTCTGTTCCTAAACTGTTTATTTGCAACTGATGGATGGACATCATTATTAAAATCAGGTCAAGCAGAATTAGGATATTGTACTGTTAGTGAAAAAATTGCTAGGCAAATTCAACATCTCCTTCTGAGATTTGGAATTATCGCAGCTTTGAAAAGAAAATGGTTTCAATATAAAGAAACTCGTCGAGAAGCTTGGCAATTAGACATTACTGATGCCTGCTCTATCAAAACTTTCGTTTCAGAAATAGGTATTTATGGCAAAGAGAAAACAATCTCTAATGTAGAGCTAGGTTTAAAAAACTTATCACTTAAAAAGTTAGCTAATAATGATATATATTGGGATGAAATCGTTTCAATCGAACGAATGGGAGAAAAACAAGTTTATGACTTGACTATTCCAGATACTCACAACTTTGTCGCTAATGATATATGTGTACACAACACCAGTTTCGCGATTAATATAGCTCATTATATTGCTGGTTCGATGCGAATGCCAGTGGCGATATTTAGTTTAGAAATGTCAAAAGAACAATTGGCATTACGGATGTTATCGAGTGAATCAAGAATTGAAAGTAATTATTTACGAAGTGGACGTATTAGTCAAAATCAATGGGAAGATTTAACGCGCGGAATTAGCGTGTTACAGGATATGCCCATCTACATAGATGATACACCTGGTATTACTGTAACTGAAATGCGAAGCCAAGCGCGGCGCCTACAAGCAGAAGCCGGCACCGATTTAGGATTAATCTTGATAGATTATTTACAATTAATGGAGGGTGCTGGTGATAACCGCGTTCAAGAATTATCGAAAATTACTCGTAACATTAAAGGATTAGCAAGGGAATTACATGTACCTGTTATTGCGCTTTCGCAGTTGAGCAGAGGCGTAGAATCACGTACAAATAAGCGACCAATGTTAGCAGATTTACGTGAGTCAGGCTGCTTAACAGGTGACAGCTTGGTGACGTTAGCCGATACTGGTATGCAGGCGCCAATTAGAGAATTAGTTGGTAAATCTGGTTTTACTATTTGGGCATTAAACGAGAATACATTAAAGTTAGAAAAAGCTATTGTTAGCAACGCTTTTTGTACAGGAGTTAAAACTGTATTGAAGTTAACTACTCGTTTAGGACGTATAATTCGAGCAACAGGAAATCATAAGTTTTTGACAATTGAAGGTTGGTGTAGACTTGATGAGTTAGAACCTTCTTCACGTATTGCTTTACCTCAAGGAATTACTACACGCAAAATGCAGGCTCAATTAGGTAATGCCTACTGTGGTACAATGCTATACAAGCAGAATATAAGCCGCGATAGAGCAGCAAGATTAGCTACTGTTGTACAATCCGATGACCTAGCTCGTTTGTCTGTAAGTGATGTTTACTGGGATGAAATTATTTCTATCGAACCAGGTGGAGAGACTGATGTTTATGATTTAACAGTTCCTGGGCTACATAATTTTGTTGTTAACGGTATAATTGCTCACAACTCGATTGAACAAGATGCAGATTTAGTAATGATGCTATATCGTGATGAGTATTACTCACCAGATACGCCTGAACGAGGTTTAGCTGAAGTTATTGTTGCTAAACATCGTCATGGTCCAACTGGAACTATAAAGCTTTTGTTTGACCCACAGTTTACTCAGTTCAAAAATTTAGCACGGGGTAGTTATTAGCTACTTTCAATTTATCAGGTGCGTGACGCCAC
The DNA here is from genome assembly GCF_059640475.1 of Calothrix sp. CBUCES-K 9914. Classification (NCBI taxonomy): domain Bacteria; kingdom Bacillati; phylum Cyanobacteriota; class Cyanophyceae; order Nostocales; family Calotrichaceae; genus Calothrix; species Calothrix sp. CBUCES-K 9914. Next base: position 23,124 of record NZ_JBXXZH010000040.1, on the reverse strand, counting down.
TAGAATTTCGCTTCGTTCAGAATTGTGGTAGCGTCACGCACCCTACCTTTTAACTTACTCCTAATAATTCTACGTCAAAAATTAGGGTTGAATTAGGTGGAATTACGCCACCAGCACCGCGCGCTCCATAACCTAGTTCGGCTGGAATGATTAACTTACGGCGCCCACCAACTTTCATAGTGCTAAGTCCTTCGTCCCAACCTTTGATAACTTGTCCGCGACCAATGTTGAATTTGAAGGGTTGGTTGCGGTCGCGCGAGCTATCAAACTTAGTACCATCTTCTAAAGTACCAGTATAGTGTACTGTTACTACTTTTCCAGTTTGAGGAGTTTCACCAGTACCCTCTTGAATTTCTACGTATTTTAGCCCAGAGGGGGTAGTGATAGTATTTTCGTCTGATGCGTACATGTCTTTGCTCGCTATTAAAGTGTTGCTTTCTATGCTTGGTATAGTTTGTGTGACAACTGGTGTTGGTTCCTGACTGATTTGAGCAGCATTAACTTTTGTGTTATCACCACCGATTTGCGCTAGTACCAGAACGACGACGCAAACCATCATGATACCCACACTAAGAAAAATGGCTTTCAACTTAAAAACCTCCTTTTGAAGTAGTGAGTGTTGAGTGTTGAGTGCTGAGTGCTGAGTGCTGAGTTATGAGTATGACAAATTAAGTTTAAATCAGAAAGAGGCTTTATTGATAGAAAAAACTTCCCCCTCCTCTATATAAAGTGAAGGGGGTACAACTAGCTTCCAACAGCTATTACAAGCGCACTCAGCACTCAGCACTCAGCACTCAGCACTCAGTACGAGCGCACTTAATACTACTTCCACATTTTATTTTCTAAATCGCGCACTTGTCGCTCTAATCGGTCAATTCTACCGCGTAACTCGTCTACTTCTGACTGACGCGCGACACCTAAATCTTGCATCATGTTTCGCATTTGGCGTTGCATCGTCGCATCCCAGTTACCCTGCTCAGACCTCATTTGCTGCACCATGTCGTCCATTACAGCTTTAGCTTGCTCAGGGTCAAGTTTACCGTCTTTGACTAACTTATCTCCTGCTTCCTTGATTTTTTCAGCCATTACTGATGTTGTGCCGATACCAAGCATCAATAGCTGCTGTATCCAATTGTTATTATCCATAGTTTATTCCTATCGGTTTTTTTAAGCTAGCTAGTTGTCTGTAACTATCATAAAGTTATGCTAATCGCTAGTGTCTCTACACTACAGCTCTATTGTGGCAAACTTAAATAGGTAAATATAAGCGAATGGTTATTGAGTTACTGAAGTTTAAAGTTCCTCCAAAACTACGAGAAATATTCATTCAAAAGGATGATGAAATATGGACAGTAGCACTGGCTAAGTATCCTGGGTTTCTTGGTAAAGAAGTATGGATTAATCCGAATATGCCCGAAGAAGTAAGTTTTGTGATACAGTGGGAAACACGAGAACAGTGGAAAAGCATATCAGACAAGGATTTGGAAGTAATTTATCAGAAGTTCGACAGCGCACTTGGCTTTGGTTATCAAATGGTGGAGTCATCCGAATATCAAGTTCGGAAATTTCCCCAGGTGTAGCGAAAGGAGAAGCATAAGTCGCTTCTACCTTAAGCCATGTAGCTTTTTCTACTTTTTCTGTGCGTTAGTAGTAGTAATGTTACCGATACTAGGTACAGTTATTCTTGCTATTGTGTCAACTCTGCCACTAACCTGATAACCTAAGTCGAGCGCTGATAATTCGCTAACTGTTGGTGGCACCCTAAAATTAAAAGAAAGTTTTGTAGGAATTCCAGGAGCAAGCTCGATTAGTACTCTTTCTCTACCACTCTGATATTGATTCAACTGTAAACCACTTGCTGTATAAACATTGCCCTGATTATCTACTAAGCGTGTTTGATAATCTTCATAACGGGCGCCAAAGCTGACTTGTCGGTGTGTATCAGTAAAATTTGTAACAATTACATCACAATTTACCCTAGTGCTAACACGTTGACAGCCACGGGATTCAAAAGAAATGTTAAATCTTCTATCGACTTGTCGTGCTGTAGATTGTTCCGGTGCTTGCGCTACACCTTGGGGTACATACGCAATTGCTGTCATTGACAGTACGGCTAGACTAATCAGGCTTTTAGCGTGCATGACATCTCACAAATATAATAATTCGCAACCCTATTCTGACATAGGATTATACAAACACATTGTTTAATACTTAAGTGTTTTACAAATTGTTGTTACGCCGTTAATTCGCTGCGAATCTCATCATATTTGGCGCGTACTGCCTGAATATCCTGCCACATCTGCCATTTTGGACCTCCTCGGTCGCGTGTAGGATTCCGTAATAAATAAGAAGGATGGAAAATAGGCATACACTGTCTTCCTTCCCACTCTATCCACTTCCCGCGAATACTCGTCATTGAACCTTGGTCGCCAATTAGACCTTTTACTGCTGTTGCACCTGTCAAAAGAATGATTTTTGGGTCAACAAGACGAATTTGTTCAAATATATAAGGTTTACAAGCTGCCGCTTCTTTTGCGCTTGGCACACGGTTGTTAGGTGGTCGGCATTTAAGAATGTTACAAATATATACATCTTTCTCAGTATCAAGCCGAACTGATTCTAAGATTTTTTCTAAAAGTTGTCCGGAACGACCAACAAACGGTAAACCTGTCTCATCTTCATTTTGTCCAGGCGCCTCTCCCACAATCATAATTTGTGCATTGAGATTTCCGCGTCCGATAACCGCATGGGTACGATTATCACCTAATGCACAACGATGACACTGATTACAATGTTGTGCTAATTCGTCCATACTGGGGTATGTACCAGCAGGAATAGGAATTTTGGCATCGGTTGGAATTAAGTCATTAAGTCCGGGACTAAGACTTGGTTCGTTAGGGTTGAAGAGGTTGAGTTGATCACTACTCATGAAACTTTAGTCTACGGGCAAAAGCACCGGGTATCAAATTATAGTTTTATGGTTAAATTGCTTGTGAATTTAACAAAGTTGTTTCAAATCCAAAGAAAATCCAAAGATTTGTTTCGTCTATTACAATTTTAAATGTTTTTGACCAGAGAATTACAACTATCCCAAAAAATCGGTCATGATAAAAGTAATGGCATCTTCGATTATGGGAGTTAACGATGATAGATGCCCCACTTTTTACAGACCGTACACAAGCGGGGGAAAAATTAGCGTCCCTTATTCAAACCGAGTTGAATGGGCAATATTTGGATAATGCACCGAATCAGATTGTCTATGCGCTACCGCGCGGGGGTCTACCAGTTGCTGCACCAATTGCCTCGGCACTAGACTGTCCTTTAACAGTACTAGTAGCAAAGAAAATTACTCATCCAAGTAACCCAGAGTTAGCAGTAGGTGCTGTAACTTCATCCGGGGAAGCGTTGTGGATGCAACAAAAATTTGGAGTCCGAGAACTAAACTCAGGATGGCAAGAACAAGCACTCTCAGCAGCTATTAACAAAGCTAAATTGCTGGAAGCTAATTTTCTTCCACTTTGCCCACCCGTCAATCCCTCTGGTGCAGTAGTTATTCTAGTCGATGATGGTATTGCAACAGGAATGACTATAGCTGTAGCAGTTAAAGCTTTATCCCAACTTGCACCCGCACAAATTTGGTTAGCGGCGCCGCTTGCACCACCAGATATGTTACCTTGGCTGCAAAATTGGTGCGACAGCATTTTACCAAATTCTCAAATTAATTATCGCGTTTTGGTTCTTGCGACGCCTGAACCATTTATAAGCGTTAGTAGCTTTTACGCAAGATTTCCTCAAATTAGCACATCCGAAGCATTGACTTATTTAAAGAATTAGGAGGTAGGGTGTGTGACGCCATAACAATCGTAAAGTTAAACTAATGAACTAGTAGCGTCACGCACCTTACGAGTTAGGAGTGATTGTATCATTTGCTCGTACTCTGTTGCTGTGGCATAATCTCCTGAAGCATAGTAGGCTGCTTTCAAGCTAGCAAGCGCTTGTTCTTCACTCTTAAGGTCTTTAATATCTTTGGATAGCTGTAACTGTTGTTCATAATATTTTATAGCGGTAGAATAATTACCCAAAGCATCATAAGTAATTCCTAAGCTCCCTAAACTTTGCTCCTGACTGCGTTTGTCTCTAACTTGACAAGCTAATTTTAAACGTTCTTCATAACATTGGATAGCTTGCGGGTAATTATTTAAAGCGTAAAAAGCATTACCTAAATGTTTCAGTACTTGAATGACGTGACGGTAATTATTCAGGGTATGCCCTATTTTTACACACTCTAAATAACATTCAATAGCCTTTGAATAATTCCCCAAAGCATACCAAGCATTACCTAGATTTTTTAAGACCTGTTCTTCAGCATAACTATCTCGAAGTTCGCGTACAAGTTCTAGACTTTGCTCTTTAAATTTGATTGCTTGCTGTAGATCACCACTCGCTTTATACACAAGCCCTAAATTATTAAGTGCTGCTACCTGAGTCTTTTTATCGTTAAAAGAACGCGCCATGTTCAAACAGTCTTGTAAGCATTCAGCAGCCCGGTCATAATTACCAACATGACGATATGAATTACCTATATGCGAAAGCGCTTGTAGCTGCAAACGTGGATCATTTATCTCCGAAGCCAGTGATAAACATTGCTGCGAGTAAGAGATGGCGCCTTTGTAGTCACCGGAGTTGTAGGCGACAAGAATCAGCGAAGCTATTGCTTGTGCTTGTAAATGTAAATTGCCAAAGGCTTGTGCAAGTGCTAATGACTCTTGTAAAGATTTTGTCGCGGCAACGAATTCACCCGCTTGTTGATGTTGAATACCTTGCTGTAACAATGTACGCACCTCAGATAAATAGTCATCTTGTTGTGGAGTTAGCATTTCTGCTTGTATGTTTTGTTGATAATCATGGGTAATTGTGCCGCGATGTTTGATGTGCGGAAGGTTTTTCTTTGATTGCACTTCAAACTGATCTTGTGTAATACCTGCTGTTTCGTTACATCCTATTTCCACACTCAACGCTCCCTGATAACTCTATCTGCCTTAGTTTTCCCAAAATTGACAATTTTCTCTCATACAGAATAAAAATAAGTGTGTGAAGATAGACAAATAAAGATTTAACAGGAATAAATATGTATAAATACAGACTATCAATGTCGCTTCATCTGTATTTTAATTATTTCTACGACTCAAAAGTATTACTTTTTAAAAATTTATCATCTCGGTTTTTGTCAATAACTTTTATCAGACCTGACTTTTCACGCCATGTTAAAAACCCCTCTCCTACAAGGGAGAGGGGAGTTTCAGGTAATTGTCATAAACTTTTAACAAAAATAATAAACCCAATATATAAACTCAAAAATATAAGTAAAATTTAAATGATAAAACAGACCGCAAAGTACGCAAAGTACACAAAGAAAAAAAGAAAGCTTTACAGAGATTTTAGGACTACTTTATTATCTATTCATTGGAATACTTTGATTCCAAACATGCTCAAACTCAGCTTTCGTAATTTCAAACTCTTCAAGATTATCATCTTTAATCGGTTTATCGCTCAACCTACCATAATCATCACTGAGGTGCTTTTTATCGTAGAACAATACGTTCCCGTTTTCATAAACTTCTATTTGCCTATACGTATAAGCATTTTCACCTATCTCCACAAAGTAGGTGCTTGTACCCCATGCATCAAAGTCTCCACCTAGCGGCACAGCCCAAAACCATTTATAATACTTCATATTCTTTACACTCACCAACATCACTTTCACAATTTTACTCTAAAACCTACTGGCTAGTTTCGATTCAAACTGTCAAACTGCTATTAGTACGCTGTTGAATTTTATTGAAATCTGATTAAATAAATCAATTTTAGGAGCTGTTACGTAATGATTCTCTGACCTGCATTAATATCTTTCCTAGCATATTTTTGCCGCTACCATCTTTGCCACAACCCCAATAATAATCTCCAGGGGCGTTTTCAACTATTTCTTCATGGACTGTATTGAGCAGTATTTGAGATATATCTTTATGAGTTTCAAACTTACGCAGTACCGCTTTTCGCATCACATCATCTTTAACTTGTTCCCAATCTGAACGTAGTGGACGACTTCGTGAGCGTCCTTCTTTTGCAGCATCTTTAGGGCTTTTACAATTACGAATTTCTTCTAAATGGGGAGTCCCGACAAACTTCTGCGCTTGGAAGTAATGTTCACTTGTCTGCCAGTACAGTCCATCTAGTTCAAAACCGTGATGCGAGAAGTTAGAAAAACAGCCATATTCACCTTGAGTACTATAAAAATAAATTGTCATGTAATTTGACCTCTCTTTATGCTTTATTAGTTAACTGTTGTCACGACACGAAACTTCCTTAGATTCGTAAAAACGGCATCCTTGGCACGGACCTGTCGGGTTTACAGCGCAGCGAATGTAACCTGAGCGGGCATTATATCGACAGCTAATATCGCCAATCAAATAACCTACTCCCTCAAGATAATAACGGTCTTGTTCTAATGGTATTGGAGGATGATTTGGGCGTGGTCCGGAAGTAAACGTGTTGGCTGTTTGCCGAATTCGCGCGCGCATCCGATACTGAGCTTTGCGAATTATCCATAGTGAAAATAACGACGGTAAACAGCCAATAATAAGGACTAAAAGCGTTTTAAACACTGTGAAATTCACCTCCTAAATTATGCCGCCATGTCCTTGGCGCTTATGCACTGCTAGCGATTCAAAGCGCGGTGCCAATCACAGGATGACGTAGTAAAAGGGCGGATGTCACACAAAAGCGCGCGTTCGCCATTTTACCCAGCATAACTTTTACATCCCTTTGAGTGTATGCAGGTTAAACATTTATTTCAATTTTTGTATATTATTACTTATAGTAGTATTTATGAACTAAATAATCAAAATATTTATAAAAATAATTTTTTTGAGTTTAAGCACATTACTTTAGGTACGTTTTTCTAGTAGCGCAGGTGCGATAGGCTAATTTAAGGGAATATGGAGCGAATTATGACACCTGCGGATATTGAGAGTACTTTATCAGAATTATTTAGTGGAAAAGGTATAAATGCTGTTGCACCCGGTTCCTGGCAAGTGGAAACACCTGACTTTCGTTTGCTGATACTACTTTCGGATGATGGAAGTTGGTTGCGTCTGCTACTGCCAATGATGCCAATTCAAGAAGCACAACCGTTTTTAGGGCAGTTGCTCGAAGCAAACTTTGATGATACTCACTCGTGTCGCTATGCTTTACATCAAAATGTTGTTTGGGGAGTGTTTCAGCATTTCACCGAAACTTTAACATCACAAGATTTTAAAGACGCAATAGCAAAGCTGGTTTCGCTTCACGAAGTTGGTTTGAATAATGTTTTTAATAACTTGGTGGAAAACCGTATTCAGTTAATTGTCAAAGCTGCCAAACAGCAAGGACAAACTCTAGAAGCGACTATGCAAAATCTTGACCGCTTTTATAGTGAAGGTATGATGGGTGAAATTGAACAGACACCACAAGCGCGTCAACAAACCCTTGATATCTGGCGCCGACAACTTCAACGTTTATGGGACACTGAAGCATAAGAAGTATAATTATAAACTATGAACATTGTAGAAACTCTTAAATCTGATTATGGGAGATTTCCTCATAATCAAACTTATTCGATTTACACTAGTAACGTTTTTTTTCAAGACCCGTTAAACAAATTCAACGGTCTTAAACGCTATAAGCTGATGATTAAGTTCATCGAAACTGTTTTTCTCAATTGCAAAATGGATTTACATGACATCTACCAGGAGCGAGATACTATCAAAACTGAGTGGACGCTTAGTTGGAATACTCCTTTACCTTGGAAACCTTTTATTGCAATTAATGGGTGGAGTGAGCTACGGCTGAATGCAGAAGGTCTGATATGCGCCCATGTTGACTATTGGAATACTTCACGCTTTTCGGTCATCAAGCAGCACTTCCAATTTGCCCGCGAGCGTGGTCTAACCAACAATTCTTAAAAAACTAGTCGATAATTTGAATCTCTCAGTACTTTAGTGACTGAGATTCATTAAGACCTGAACAATGCAGAGGCTTCTCACTCGAAGCGTGCCAGAGTCGAATCTTAACTGGCGCATTCAAAAGCACCCTACTGACTCCACTAAGTACTAGACCTAGCTTCGCCCCTACTTTCTTAATTATGTTTGCTGCTCCGTTGCAGTCCGCGTTGACAAACTGACCGTTTGCTGTTCTAAACCTACGCGCTGTTCGCTTTCCTGATGACTGCCACCCTTCGGGTTTTCACCAAATGTAGGTAGCTCATCACCATCTAAAAACGAACTTTGTGACGTGTAGCTTTCTTCGGTTTCTACAAATTGAATACCGTATTGTTCGCACAGTTGAGCAATGCGGTCTTTTAATTTACCAGTTGGGATTTGCACAAATCGCTGGTTCCCAACTTTGCCCATATTGGCGCCATTCTTCGGACTAATTAAAACTTGTTGACATCCGTACATAATTGTTGTTTACGTGTGCTATAAATATTAGTATACACATATATACAATATTTTGTAATGCCATTCCAGAAAAATCACAAATTAGGTTTTACGACAGAAAAAGAACAGCCATTGACTGCCTCTGTATCACTCAGGGTAGACAAAGAAATGGCGACTAAATTAAAATTAATTCCCGGTTGGCAGGATAAAGCAAGAAATGCATTAAACGAGCTAATTCAAAACTGGAATGCGGATAAAGGAGCGACGTAGTCGCCTTTCATCCCAGGTCTAAAGACACTGGGCTTTCATGCTTCCATGTATATTGGTAAATAAATGTAAATAAGCAATTAGCAGGACAGAATCATCCATGCGTGTAATTTTGATGACAGGTAAAGGCGGCGTAGGCAAAACATCTGTCGCTGCTGCTACAGGGCTTCGCTGCGCGGAACTTGGCTACCGTACATTAGTTCTCAGTACAGACCCTGCTCATTCGCTAGCGGATAGCTTCGATATCGAGTTGGGACATGAAAGAAAGCAAATTCGTCCTAACCTATGGGGCGCGGAACTTGATGCTTTACTCGAACTTGAAGCAAACTGGGGAAGTGTAAAGCGCTATATCACCCAAGTTTTGCAAGCGCGCGGTTTAGACGGAGTGCAAGCTGAGGAATTAGCGGTCTTACCGGGCATGGATGAAATTTTTGGCTTAGTAAGAATGAAGCGTCATTACGATGAAGGTGAGTATGATGTTTTGATTATTGACTCGGCACCAACTGGTACAGCGTTGAGGTTACTAAGTTTGCCCGAAGTTAGTGGTTGGTACATGCGACGCTTTTACAAGCCATTCCAAAATATATCGGTTGCGCTCAGACCTTTGGTAGAACCAATATTTAGACCAATTGCTGGTTTTTCATTACCAGATAAGGAAGTAATGGATGCTCCGTTTGAGTTTTACCAGCAAATAGAAGCACTAGAGAAAGTCTTAACCGATAACACGCAAACCTCAGTGCGGTTGGTTGCAAACCCAGAAAAAATGGTAATCAAAGAATCCCTACGCGCTCATGCGTATCTGAGCTTATATAATGTGGCGACAGATTTAGTCATCGCCAACCGTATCATTCCTGAACAAGTCCAAGACCCATTTTTCCAACGTTGGAAGGAAAATCAAAAACAGTATCGTCAAGAAATTCACGATAATTTTCACCCCTTACCAGTCAAAGAAGTGCCCTTATTCTCTGAGGAAATGTGTGGGTTACAAGCTCTTGAACGTCTCAAAGACACACTTTATAAAGACGAAGACCCTGCTCAAGTTTACTACAAAGAAAATACGATTCGTGTCGTTCAAGAACCAAATCAGCAGTATAGCTTGGAATTATATTTGCCTGGAATTCCCAAAAATCAGGTTCAATTGAGCAAAAATGCTGATGAACTGAATATACGTATTGGCAACCACCGTCGTAATCTAGTGTTGCCCCAAGCACTAGCTGCACTACAACCCACTGGCGCCAAAATGGAAGACGACTACCTCAAAATTCGTTTTACTGACGGCGCCAAAGTTTAAAACGTAGAGACGTGATTAAGTAGAGACGTGATTAATCCCTACGGGAAAACCTCCGGTTTACACGTCTCTACAAAATTATGAAAATCACGTAAAACCTATAAATAGTACTTGTACTGACGACAACTGTACTGAAATAACCTAACAATAGAAATAATATTTTAGTTGTTTCCATTTTAACTCAGTACAGGCAATGACTATAGCTAGCGATTCAGATTTGCGCCTTGATACGAAATCAAAAGGATTACTCCATTCGATTAGTGATAAGATTCGTAGGCTTTTAGAATTACCAGATGTTCTTAAGGCTGTGGTGGACGAATTACGTATATATCTTGATACAGACCGAGTAATGATTTACAAGTTTCATACGAACGGTGACGGTCAAGTCATTGCTGAATCAATAGATGGTACTAGATTACCTTCATTACTAAATTTAAATTTTCCTGCGGATGATATTCCTGCTCACGTGCGTAAACTACTTATCGAATCAAAGGTTCGTTCGATTGTCAATGTAGATACCAGGCAAATCGCTCAAAGTCCTGTTGATGTTAATAATGAACAAAACATTCACTATCGTCCTGTTGACCCTTGTCATATAGAGTATTTAACAGCGATGGGTGTCAAGTCTTCTATGGTTGTGCCCATACTTTACCATGATGAACTTTGGGGACTACTGATATCGCATCATTCCCAACCTCATTCAATCTCAAAAGCTGAAATCAGTACGGTACAAATGGTAGTTGATTTGCTTACTGTGGCAATTGCTTATATCACTCCATTGCAAAACGCACGAAATAAAGCACATCGTGAAACAATAATCAATCGTATTGCTGACAGACTACATTCATTACCAGACATGGATTTGCAGACAGCTTTAGAGGAAACAGTCGCAGCTTTTGGTGGTTGTGGAGGTAGACTGTGTATACCTTCAGAAGCTAGTTATCAAACAGATACATTCAAAAGCTTTATTGAGTGTCTTTTTTTAGAGAAAACACAAGAGAAAACACAAGAAGAAACACAAATAACAGTTTACCTCAGCGGTAAGCAGCCAATCATTCCAAAGATGGCAAAATATTGCTTAATGGAACAATATAGCGTTTGGGAAGAATTTTATAAAGAAGCTAATTATAAAGTCTGGACAATATCGGATATATATCAAACTCCCGAACTACGAAATCTACAAGTTGCATTTCAAGCTGCCAACATTCGCAGCATTTTGATGATACCGTTATTGTATCGTTCGCAGTTACAGGGTTATCTCAGTATTTTTCGCGAAACATATGATACTGAGATATTTTGGGCTGGGCATTTTAACCCTGACGAACGACAGCTTCATCCGCGACAATCATTTGAAATCTGGCGCCAATCCAAGCAAAGGCAGGTTAAAGAGTGGACTCTTGAGGAAATTGTGTTAGCACAGGAATTAGGACATCAATTTGCTACAGCAACTCATGAATACGAGCTATATCAAAAAGTTAATTACTTCAATCAGAACCTTGAAAATGAGGTTCGCAAACGCACATTAGAATTAAGTGAAACTAGTGATAATTTACGCAAAGCGACTGTAGAGCAACAGTTAGCTTTACAAGAACTGAAACAAACCCAAACCCAGCTAATTCAAACCGAGAAAATGTCAAGTTTGGGTCAACTTGTAGCGGGAATAGCACATGAAATCAATAACCCTGTTAATTTTATACACGGTAATATTAATCACGTTTATAACTATGTAGAAGATATACTTGGTCTTTTGAATTTATACCAGCAAAACTGCTCAACTCCGGTTCCGGTTATCGAGCGCGCGGAAGAAATTGATTTTGATTTTATAGTCGAAGATTTACCAAAAATGCTGTCTTCGATTAGATTAGGAACAGACCGTATACGGCAAATAGTTTTATCACTACGAAACTTTTCTAGACTTGACCAAGCAGAAATAAAACCTGTGAATATTCATGATGGAATTGATAGTACATTAGTAATTTTGCAACATCGTCTCAAGGCAAAACCCGAAAGCCAAGCGATTCAAATCATTAAAGAATATGGCAGTTTACCATTAATAGAGTGCTATGCAGGGCAAATAAATCAGGTATTTATGAATGTTTTGAATAATGCTATTGATGCTCTTGAAAAACATCGTGATGATTCCAGCATAGCATCTAAAGCAGACGGGCGCCAAAGCAGAATCACAATTACTACAAGCAATAGTAAATTACCAAATAATAAACCAAGTATATTAATTTCCATTGCTGACAGTGGACATGGAATACCAGAAAATATAATTAATAAAATTTTTGACCCATTCTTCACTACCAAAGAAGTTGGTCAAGGAACAGGTTTAGGTTTATCAATTAGCTACCAAATTATTGTCGATAAACACGGCGGCATTTTTAAATGTAAATCCAAACCTGGAGAGGGTACAGAATTTTTAATTGAAATTCCAGTTAGAGCTAAGAGTGCTGAGTGCTGAGTTTTGAGTGTCACTTTCTACTCAGCACTCAGCACTTTCTACTCAGCACTAATTCCTTAACTGTACTGGCATTGCTAAATAAGTCATCTTTACACCACCTAGGGGTGTGAAAATTACTGGCGTCAAACTTGAGTTTAGCTGCATTAATATTTCAGTAGCTGGCAGCGCTTTTAAACCTTCCATTAAATATTTGACGTTGAAGGCAATATCAATATCATCTCCTGATACTTGTGCTGGCATTGGCTCGAATGCATTTCCAATATCAGCTGCTTCTACTGATAAGGTTATTTCTTGGGCGCCGCTGTCAATGCTAACTTTAACGATATTGTTTTTTTGGTCGGCTAAAACTGCAATTCGCTCTAATGTACTCAAAAGCTGCTTTCGATCTAAAGTTAGTTCGCGTTGGAACTGACGAGGTAACAATTGACGATATTGGGGATACTGCCCATCTAAAGTTCGACTCGTTAAGCGCTGATTTTGCCATTCAAATACCGCTTGTCCCTGATCGAAGTGTAGAGCAATAGCTTCTTCAGACTGGGCACTATGCGCTAACATCCTTTCGAGTTCACGCAAGGCGCGCGCTGGCACTGTCACCTCTAACTCTGTATCATTACTATCGTCGGAACCTTCGTTCATTGTTTCTACAACCGCCAAACGGTGTCCATCAGTAGCAGCAAACTCAAGAGCGTTCGGTAAAACTTTTAAGTGAACACCTGTTAAGACTTGTTTTGTTTCATCCGCACTTGTAGCAAACAAAGTTCCTCGTAACCCTTCGATTAATGATGCTGCACTCAAATATATTGGCTGATTATCCTCAATTACTGGTAATTCCGGAAACTCCTCACCACTCATTGCTCTAATTTGATACCTTCCACTCGAAGGAGTCAAAGTCACAAGTACACTTTCATCTGTATTATTTTCTGCACTAGTTTCATCTTCAAGGGTAATCTCTCCCTCCGGTAAACGTGAGACTATATCATTAAGCAGTTTAGAAGGAAGGGCAATTGTACCACTTTGGATCACTTCGGCATTGAAGCTAGTGCGAATTCCTAAACTCAGGTCAAAAGCTGTAATCGTAACTTGATTAGTATCAGCATCTGCCACTACCAGCACATTCGCTAATACTGGGTGAGTCGGACGCGAAGGTACTGCACGGCTCGTCAGGGAAAGATTTGTGTTAAGGTCGCTTTGAGTACAAACTAGTTTCATATATTGATGAAATTGATCAATTAAACAAAAATCATAACACTCTCGCGAAATACAGCAAAACTAATGTACTAAATTTTAACGAGTTCTCAAAGATATTATCACATCACAGAGTTTACAGGGCTATTTGTGGAAACTGTGGAAAACCTGTGGAAAAAATTACAATCTTTTCCACAGAGTAAATATACTTATTTTATAGTTTTTCCACAGTTTCGCCCTAGCTTTTCCACATGAAATCCAGTTTTTTCCACAAGCCACGTTCCTCTTAATCAAAGCTTAGACATTTGTTAGCGCTAATATTACAGCCTGTGGAAAACTAAGCGCACGAAATTAAGAAAAATTTTGTGGATTCTTGTTTATCTGAATTTGATCAGTTAACTGGCGTAACTTTTGTCTGAGAGAAGCATCTTTTTCGCGTAGCTGAGTAATTTTCTCACAACTGTACATAACTGTAGTGTGGTCTTTGCCGCCGAATTCTTCGCCAATTCGAGGTAAGCTTAAATTAGTGCATTGTCGCATTAAATACATGCCAATTTGACGTGCCCAGCTAATCTCTCGGCGCCGTGAGTTGCTCTTCATGTCATCGATTGACACGTTGAACGCATCAGCAATTACGGTTAAAATAGCTTCTGGTGTTGCGGCAATTTTCTCTCTAGGCACTTCTAAAACTGGTGTAATATTTTCCACCGTCATCGGCAAACCCCAAATCGAAATATATGCCAGCGCCCGAATTAAGGCGCCTTCAAGTTCACGAATGTTAGAAGTATAATTTGATGCAATATATTCAATTACATCTCTAGGCAAACGAATATTTTCATACTCGGCTTTCTTGTGTAAAATAGCCATCCGTGTTTCTAAATCGGGTGTTTGAATATCAGCAATCAACCCCATAGAAAAGCGTGAGCATAGTCTCTCTTGAAGTTGAGGAATTTGTTTCGGAGGACGGTCTGAAGCAATAACAACTTGTTTCCCAGCTTCATGCAAAGTGTTGAAAGTATGAAAAAATTCCTCTTGGAAACCTTCTTTTCCTTCAATAAACTGAATATCATCGACTAAAAGTAAGTCAGCAGCGCGGTAATGCTCGCGAAAGCTTTGCATTCCTCTATTTATCGCTGTAATAAAGTCATTAATAAACTTCTCAGTCGAAACATAGAAGATTTTCGATCTACTAATTTCCAAACGGTAATGACCAATTGCTTGCATCAAATGTGTTTTGCCCAACCCAACACCACCACATAGAAATAAAGGGTTAAACTCGCGTCCTGGTGACTCAGCGACTGCTAGCGCTGCTGCGTGTGCCATACGGTTATTGGCACCAACTACAAACCTAGAAAATACATACTTAGGATTTAGTTCATTAGTTCTAGGAGCAGTTATCGTGCTATTCTCAGAAACTTGTTGTGGTGCTGGGTTTATGACTGGCGCCCAAGTTGATTCACTTTCGTTAACATGAGAATCGTTATCATCGCCGGATGTAATGTAAATTTCTATCTTGTAACCAGCAATATCACAAACTACATTAGCTATTGTCTTAATGTAATACTTTTGCAGCCAGTTGCGAGCGAAGGGGTTGGGAGTGCGAATAACCAAACAATCATCTTCTAATCGTTCTGCGCTAGCTGTCTTGATCCAAGTTTCAAAGGTGGGACGTGATAGTTCTAGCTGTAAACGAGCTAAAACTTGGCACCACAGGTTGTCTATGGAAATGGACATTATCTACCACCTTTGAGTAAAAGTCTCCAAAATAGAAAATGTGAAAACTATACCTAAGGCAATATCCTACCACTACTACTACTGATTCATACCGAGAAGTAAATAAGGATATCCAACCTTCAACGCTTGAAAACAGGTGTTACAAGAGATACTTAGGGATACTTACCTAGAAACAAACTCGATTTCTCATAGTTCAATATAGATTTAGAGGTTGTATGAAACGAAAACTCCACAACGTGACTCAAGCGATGAAATCAACTATTATGTATATCTATACGAAAAACTACATAAAGCTCATGCTGGTGTGTGGCGCCGCATATGTCTCACTAAGTGGTTGTTCGCAGCTTGCCAATAGTCTTAACACGAATAAAAATGTTCCTGCCGAGCAAGAAGTACCAGTAAGTGCCTCTCCAGTCTCTGCTGCTCCCCCACCAATAATTTCCACCTCTGGAGGAGATCCAAATTTTGTTGTTGGTGTTGTCCAGAAAGTGGGACCAGCGGTAGTACGTATTGACTCATCGCGCACAGTTTCCCAAAGCTCAGACCAATTTGAAGACCCATTTTATCGACGTTTTTTTGGTGAAAACGCTCCCGAACCTCGTCAGCGTATTGAACGTGGTAGCGGTTCTGGGTTTATTATTAATGCCAACGGTCAAATTTTAACAAATTCTCACGTCGTAGATGGTGCGGACTCAGTAACGATTACATTAAAAGATGGACGTACTCTCAAAGGAAAGGTGCTGGGTGAAGACCAAGTAACCGACGTTGCTGTTGTTCAAATTGAAACGAATAATTTACCAACGGTAGCAATAGGTAATTCGGAGAAACTCCAACCAGGGGAAGCAGTTATTGCTATAGGTAATCCTCTTGGCTTAAATAATACTGTTACATCTGGAATACTTAGCGCTACAGGTCGTTCGAGCAGTGATATTGGCGCCACTGATAAGCGCGTTGATTATATTCAAACGGATGCAGCAATTAACCCAGGAAATTCTGGTGGTCCTTTACTTAATGCGCGGGGCGAAGTAATTGGCATGAATACAGCTATTATTAAAGGCGCCCAAGGTTTAGGATTTGCAATTCCGATAAATACAGCGCAACGTATAGCACAAGAACTTATCGCAAAGGGTAAGGTTGACCATCCATATTTAGGAATTCAAATGGTGACTCTCACCCCAGAAATTCGCGAACGAGTGAACACGCGATTAGGTGTTAACTTAACAACCGATAAAGGTGTTTTATTAATTGATATCGTTCCCCGTTCACCTGCAGCAGCAGGGGGTCTTAAAGCAGGTGACGTTATTCAGTCGGTTAATAACCAACCTGTAGGCAAAATCGAAGAAGTGCAAAAACTTGTTGAAAGTAGTAAAATTGGAGTTCCACTAAAAATACAAGTTCAACGCGGTGGTCAAATTGTTCAAGTTGCCGTTAGTCCTGCTGCTTTCCCAGCACAACGCAGTAGTTAAACAATTTAAATAATAACGGGGGAAGGATTGAACGTTTTTCCCTTTCCTTCGATTAGATATGAATCTAATTAATTTTTTCTAATCAAAAAAATCTCATATCTAACCTAATACTTATATAAGAACCGTAAGGAGTTTGTAAGATGAGTGAGTCGTTATCCGTTATTAAGTTAGGCAATCCAGTTTTACGTAGTTCGTCTGCTTTTGTTGAGAATATTAAAGATGAGCAAATTCAAAAGCTGATTGATGATTTAATTACTACTGTAGTAGCAACAAACGGCGTTGGAATCGCGGCGCCTCAAGTTGCAGCTTCACATCGGTTGTTTATTGTGGCTTCTCGTCCCAATCCTCGGTATCCAAATGCTCCATTTATGGAACCAATCGCGATGATTAACCCATCTATAATTGAGCATTCTAAAGAAACTGTAAAAGGTTGGGAAGGCTGTTTGAGTGTTCCTGGGATTCGAGGTTTAGTACCTAGATATCAATATGTTACTGTAGAATATACTGATAAATATGGTGATTTAAAAAATGTACAGCTAGTAGATTTTGTCGCGCGTATTTTTCAGCATGAATACGACCATCTAAATGGAATTGTCTTTTTAGACCGCGTTGAAAGTACACAAGACTTAATCTCAGAAGAAGAGTATCAGAAACTACAGAATTCTAGTACTTGATCAAAAATAATTCTAAAAAGTGATGACAATCACTAAGAAATTAAGCTATACTTAACAGGTTGTTAACCTTTTAAAGTTAGTAGGGTTATCGGGTAATAGCGTAAAATGACACAAACTGTTAGTAGTCGCGAATTGAGTTATCAAGAGGAACCTCCTGGTATCATCTCAATAGGGGTGCAAAGCGATGAATTTTATAAAACCATAGGGCAAAAAGAGGCACCAGCAGTGCAAGAAGCTTTGGGTTCAGGGTTGCAGGTAGTTCATATGGCAGCGGAACGAATAAGAATCCGCGCGACAGATGATAGTAGTAAAGAACTGCTAAATGTAGTTATAGAGAGACTGCGGCAACAAGAAGGAATAAAACAAGTCACCTGGAACGAGGAAACGCTTTCTTTAGTAATAGCGTTTGACAAAGGGGTGCGGTCGCAGTCACAGTTATTAAAAGTTTTAAACGAGTATGGCATTCGCCCCAATAGCGAGCCTAATAGTAAAAATCAAGTAGACCCGTTCGCTGCGTGGAAATCTGTTGAGTTTTGGAAAGAGCAAGGGCTTGATTTGATTCCTTTGTTGACTGGGTTAGCTGTGACATCTAGACTCGGTATTGGTGGTTTGGCATCAATTCCAATATGTATGTTGACATCTGATGTAACTAGGCGTACAATAAGTAGTTTCCGAGAAGCTTTAAAAGCTGAAACTAAAGAAAGTAAAAGCGAAAGCAAATCAGGGAATCGTACATCTCAACCCTTGGTGTCAAAAGTGGACAACACATCTACTATTGAACGGAAAAGTTTGAGCAATGCTGTACTACCAAAAGCAGACAAAGTTAATCTTAAAACTGCTAAGATAGACTGCAACATAGTGCATTCAATTCCGGGAAGAATTCGGTTCAACGTACCTCGAATTGGCAAAGACCAAGCTTACGCAAGGCGCCTTGAGAAGTTGTTGAATAATGAATCTCACGCAACCAATGTGCGACTAAATACTGACGCTGCTTCAATTGCTATCTCATATCAGCCACCATCATTAGATACGTCGCATTGGGTTGATTTGATGCGTTTAGCAGATCAAGAAATGTCAAATGCGGTTCAAACAGTAAAAGAAATCAAGCATCAGAATAAAAACTCAGCTTCCGAGTTAGTTGATAAAAAGTTTGATAATTCGCAACCAGTAAAAGCGGAATTTGTAGTTCAACCACTAAATCAATTAAATCCGTCTACAAGTAAGGCAACTGCACCCGAAGCAACTTTGAATAGCATGATTGCCGACTTGAAACCTCCTTTTATCAACGCCTTAATCGACGTAGTAGCGCACTTCCCACTAAATTAGTTTTAAATCACATTAACATAAGAACAAATCAGAAATGGCAGGTTTGTACTTCTTCAAAGTTAGATTACACAGTATTTCAAGGCTTTTGCTTTGAACTCAGTGTCTATTGTAGGTCAAGAGAATTCTACAACTCAATACAACAACTAAATACAACTAAATATTAAATTGAGTCCTAGCTAAGGGAAGCCTCTTTTCGCTTCTTACTTATTTTGATTGTTGTGTTTTTCACGAATTATTGTTGAATATGTTTCGTGTGTAGGTTTCTCTCATTAATATCTATCCTCATGCTGGATAGATAGATAGATAGATAGTTTTTTCTTTTCTCCGTTGTTTGTGATTAGTATTCGCTAGCTACTAGCTATTGTCTAATAACAAACGGCTAAACTGTTCACCCTTTTTTTATGAGAGTAATAGAGCAATGGTTCAAGCAAAGGTACTACCCTCCCCCGTTCAGTCTTTGGTAAGCGCTCAGGGGGTGCCGACTGAGGTTTTACAATCTGGGAAAGTAACTTTAGTCAAAAATCCCAAAAGTTCGCGTCGATTAAACGTATATTACAGCGTCGTTCATGAAACACCTGGAAGAATACGGCTGCGAGTTCCATATCTTAGAGAAGATGGGGAATACGCGCAAAGATTGCTGGTGTTGCTCGAAGCTGATAAATATATAACCAGCGTTCGCGTAAAACCCGCTGCGGCATCATTGGCTGTAACTTATGAAATCGGTAAAATAAATGCGGACTTGATACGCGCGCACGTTGGTCACATTCTGCAAGCTGCGACTGATGTTGCTGTTCTCAAGACCAAAAAATCTTCATCCAAACAGGAAGAAGAAAGCGGGATTCAAAGTTGGAAGTTTTCGGCAGCAGCGGCAACTTTAGCTGTTTTAGGTGGACCTCTTGGTTTATCAATATCACCACTATTAACTGCTTCAACCATTGCTTTAGCTACATTACCAGTAGCCAAACGTGCGTTTTCGGCAATTTATAACGAGCGTAAATTCAATATCGAGTTTCTCGATTTTATCGCAATTGCCATAACCACTCTACAAGGTCAATTTCTTACACCAGCGCTCATGCTTGGGTTGATTGAAATTGGCGAGAATATTCGTGACCGTACCGCGCGTTCATCTGCACAGCAAACTCTCGACTTACTCTCATCGTTAGGACAATTTGCGTGGGTAGAACGTGATGGTGAAAAAGTACAAGTTCCGATTGAAGAAGTAGAGAAGGGTGATACTGTTATTGTTTACCCTGGTGAACAAGTTCCAGTAGACGGAACTATCTTACGCGGTCAAGCTTTATTCGATGAGCAAAAGCTTACAGGTGAGTCAATGCCTGTAAGTAAGCGTGAAGGTCAAACTGTATACGCATCAAGCTTAGTTCGCGAAGGGCAAATTTACATCTTGGCAGAGCGCGTAGGAAATGATACTTGCGTAGGTAAGAGTATCGAACTTATGCAACAGGCGCCTGTTCACGATACCCGTATGGAGAATTACGCAGCGAAAATAGCAGAAAAAGCAGTTGTGCCAACATTATTACTGAGCGGCACAGTATTTGCACTGACTAGAAACCCTTCGCGCGCTGCTAGTGTTCTGACGCTTGATTTTGCAACAGGTATTCGCGTATGCGTTCCAACAACTGTCTTAGCAGCACTCACATATGCCGCACGTCGAGGCATTTTAATTCGTAGTGGACGCGCGTTAGAGCAGCTAGCAAACGTTGATACAATAGTATTTGATAAAACAGGTACTTTAACAAAAGGTGAAATCGGTGTCACTAATGTTAGAAGTTTCAATTCAGAAGTATCTGCAAATTATGTACTAGCTTTAGCTGCTACAGCCGAAATGCGTTTGACACACCCAGTTGCAGAAGCAGTAGTACGTCATGCCGAACAAGAACAAATAGATTTTCTCACCCGTGAAAAGTGGGAATATCAACTCGGTTTAGGTGTAGAAGCAATTATCGACGGACAATTAGTATACGTCGGTAGCGAGCGCTTTTTGCGTCAAGAAAACGTTGACATGTCAGCACTTGACTTGTTAGAAGAACGTCCAGCATCTGCAATATTTGTTGCTACAAATGGAGAATTACAGGGTATAATAGAACATAGTGATGTAGTTCGTCCTGAAAGCAAAAAAGTAGTTCAATCGCTGTTAACAGTTGAAGGTATAGATGTTCACATGCTTACCGGAGACAACAAACGGACGGCAAGCGCTGTAGCAGCAGAATTAGGCATTTCTCCGAAAAATACCCATGCCGAAGCATTCCCAGAGCAGAAAGCTGATGTAGTTCAGCAGTTGCACGCATCTGGTAAAACAGTCGCATTCGTTGGAGATGGAGTCAATGACTCACCCGCATTAGCATATGCGGATGTTTCAGTGTCCTTCGCTAACGGTTCCGATATAGCGCGCGAGACAGCAGACTTAGTGTTAATGAATAATGATTTGCAAGGTTTACTCGAAGCCATCGAAGTTGCTCGTAAAGCCAAGCAATTAATTCAACAAAACACAACTATTATCGCCGTTCCTAACCTTGTAGCATTGGTAGTAGCTGCGATATTTGGACTTAACCCTCTAACAGCCACTGTTGTGAACAATGGTTCAACAGTAGTTGCAGGTGTTAATGCCTTGCGTCCAATGCTTAAGAAAAGTGCTGAGTAATGAGTGCGCTCGTGTAGAGACGTGACATGTCACGTCTGTACAAATTTGATTTAATCAGCATTTAGAGAGATGAAATAGTTGTTCCGACGACTATACACTTGTCAGTTTTTTACAACTTATTAATCGATTGGAGGAAAATCGAAATGGCTAAAATCACAGATTTCGTTGAAGATGCAGGCGCCCCTGGAATTATCGCTGGTATTGGTGCAGTATTACTGGCGCCCGTAGTTATTCCAGTAGTAGCAAACGTTGGTAAACCACTCGCTAAAAGTTTAATCAAAGGTGGCATCGTACTGTACGAAAAAAGCAAAGGCGCCTTTGCAGAAATTGGCGAAACTTGGGAAGACATGGTAGCTGAAGCAAGAGCAGAAATTGCCGACGCAAAACAGCTCCCCGCTTTTGAAGGAACTAGTCATCCTGAAACACATGGTCACGACCACGGTTAGGTAAAAAGGTAAAGGGTAAAGTAATAAAAAATTATTTTCCCTTTTCCTTCTTGTGGAACAGGCATCCTTGCCTGTTATAAATTAGGGGTAGGGATGTCTGTTCATAAAGGCGGGCAGGGATGCCCACCCCACAAGAGAATCAGATATTTTATATTTGAAAGCCCCTTAGAGGCAGTAAATGTCCTTAAACGGCAACTGCCTCTTCTTATTTCTTAATATTAAAAAATGTAAAGATAAAAAGTAAGTGGGGCTATGCCTCACATACATATATTAAAAAAATAAAATAGTATTCTTATATCAAAGAGATAAAGTCATGATAGAGGGCAACACAATGTCAAAAAACGGATTCGTCGCAACTGCAAAATCACCAAAAATAAAACAACCGAGACCAGTCAAACTTGACCAACCTCCTGTATTAGATATTACAGCCGAAAACATTCAAAAAACTGCTAAAATCACAGTTAAATTAATTAGCGACACACCAGGAAGACTACGCCTGCGAGTAGGCAACAAACATCGTAAAATAGAAGAAATGCAGGGTATCGCCAACGCTTTACAATCGTATCCCAACATCAAACAAGTACGTACAAATATACCACAAGGTAGCATAACCATCCAGCACGAAGGTGAAGATAGTTTAGAAAAAGTACACACTGCACTTCAAGACCTAGGAATAATTTTTGGTGATATCGGTAGAGGAAAATCTGAAGTAGCGGATGGAGTAGCAAGCACAGTAATTAATCTGAACAAGCGAGTCAAAAACTCAACCGACGGAATAATAGACCTGCGCTTTTTGTTTCCATTAGGACTAGGTTGTTTATCAATTCGTAAACTAATGCTTCAAGGTTTGCAGTTAGATATTATTCCTTGGTATGTACTCGCTTGGTATTCGTTTGATAGTTTTCTGAAGTTGCACGCTTCAAGCTTGGCTAAAGAAGAACAATAACTTAGCTTTGTATATTTTGAAACCTCTCCCCCAACCCCTCTCCTAGGAGGATACGGCTGGCGAATAGTAGGTCTGACCCCCCAGCATCACGATTTTACGTCATTTTCGCGAATGTAGAGACCTTACATGTTTGGTCTCTACACGCCTGTTTTTATTAAATGATGGGTGCCACCCCTGATTCGCCAGCGGTATCCT
>NZ_JBXXZH010000039.1:0-49793 GCF_059640475.1 Calothrix sp. CBUCES-K 9914 | reverse complement strand
TAACGCCAAATACAGTGCTTTCACGCACCATTAATACGTTAAGTAAGCAACATTCCACCCTACTATACTTTAACGATGCCAACTCCCCAAAATTAATGACATGAACCACTATGCTACAAGTCTTGAATTTTGGTATTTTCAGAAATCCAGTTGAGATAGGGTTGTGAACCTGCGACGATAGGAAGGGCAATTATTTCGGGTACTTCGTAGGAGTGTAGCTGACGAATTTTAGTTTCTAATGTGTCAAAGTGGCGCCTGTCGGTTTTTATCAATAACTGAAATTCAGCTTCGTTGTGAACTTGCTCAAGCCAAGTATAAATTGATTGAATCGGGAATATATTGACGCAAGCGGCAAGTTTTGATTCAACAAGCGCTTTTGCTATTGTTTCTGCTTCTTGTTGTGAACTCGTCGTCACTAATACTACGCAATAATCCATCAGTATAAAGTCTCGTATTTTACCATTAATGACCTAACAAAACAATGAGGGCGAGCATGTTGCTGACCCTCATGGTAGCCTGGTTAGTAGAGGTGTAGTTCATTGTTCATAGTCCATAAATGTGTGACTAATGACTAATGATTAATCGCTACACAGAAGATAATGAGTAAACCTGACCGTCGATCAACAAGCGGGTTATGCCTTTAGCCTGCAATTGATAGCGAGCTTTGTGCAACATTCTGCTGTCGGGAACTTTAATCACGCGGTCGCGTTTGGTTGAAAACCGTTTAGCAACTCTATGATTATCGAATATCGGTAGGGTACGCTGTTGAGTTTCAGGGTTGGGTATTTGCCCTAAATCTCCAAAGTCACGTAACGGACGTGTAATTAGTTCCGCTGCACGGTCTATAACCAGATAACAAGTTCTGGGTAAGCTCGCAGCAGATAGCGGCAAAACTCTAACCAAGCTCTCACCGCTACGTCGTGTAACTAATGGTCTGGGCGCCTCCCACTCATCATCGTCGTCATCATCTTCATCATCCAGGTCGTCCAAGTCATCCAACTCATCCTCGTGTTCGTCGAGCAGTTCTTCGCCAAACATTTCCGCGAAGGTATTTTGCGTTGCTTCTAATTGCATCGCTGTTGCATCTACTTGAGGTATGTCAAGAGCAATATCCTCGTCAAATACAGGATTTGCATAACTTGGTTTTGATGATTTTGACTCAAGCAACTCTAACTGTACGGGAGCAGGAACAACCGGATGGGGCGCCTCAAATTCGGCAGACGAACGTTTTTTACGAACTCGTCGAACTCCAAGACCCTCTTCGCTAGTTTCGGTTGTCTCTACAGTCTCAACCGCAACTGGCTCCGGTAGCTGTACCACAGGTTTAGGTTTACGAGTTGATGGTTTTTCAACTTCTACAGGTGGTTCAACAACGTCTGACTGCGAAGCAAATTCAGGTATGTTATCGTAACTTACTGTAGCTCTTCCTTCTGGTGTACGGGCAGCCCGTTTCAGGGAAACGAGATATTCGTATTCGTCTTCGGGTAAGGTACTCTTAAGTAAACGGCTAATCGTTGAGTTGCTAACGTCGTACTTCTCCGCTAAGGTTGAAGTTGTTTCAGCACTCTCGCGATAGCACTTAAGTATCTCTTGTTTGTCTGATTCTGTTAGTTTTCTCACGGTAGATACCTTTCAAGTAGCTCGTTTTTTTGAACGCTCACGCCGCGAACGGTTTAACGATGCGTCGTATTCTAAGACAGCACCCAGACCAAATAAAACTCCACTCCACACATAAAACACTTCTAGTATCCCTCCACTTTGGTAATCAGCTATCTTCGTTGTAGCGTATTTTTGCCACATATCTGCAATGTAAAGCGAAAATGCTGCGGCTGCAATCATTCGCCAAGATAAAGAAACACGTCCACCCCAAAATGCTAGCAGTAAAGCTGTCGCAATAATTAATAGCAGCACGTCACAGGTTACATAAAACCAGTTCAACAGCGGAGCTATTTGAACTGCCCAAGCTTCCACTTTTTCTTTTTCTGTACCTGATTGATTCGATATCAACCATGCCATAGCACTACCACACACAGCTATTGCCGCGATTATAATCCACTGCCAAGGTTCCAGTTTTATTCGTCTAGAGGCTACTGCTAAAACCATCGCGAGACTCACAACTACATAGGTAATCACAAAAAATATATCGCCAATCGAAGGAAATGGTTCTTGCTTCAAAACAATTTCTGTGTATCCAAAGAATATTCCTCCTATTAGGTAAGAAAGCATGCCTATCCCCATTAGTAGCCAAACATTACGACTGCTAACAATCTTTTGACTGCGCCAATTCCTTAAGCATAGAACACCTGCACCAAGATAAGCCCCTGCTTCAAAAATATTTGTACCAGCTATGTACCAATCGGCACGTTTTTCGGCACCACCTGCTTCAGGCACTTGGGCACTAAACAGCAGAAAGTACAAAAGCGCTAGCACACCCCAGCCTAAACTAGCTAATACTATATTCTGGGTTGAAAACAGCGTTGATGGATACGAATTCTTATAAGTGTTACTCATATTATTTAAACTGTGCTATGCACACTGTAGTTTTTTTGACCCAACGGTTTGATGAATGAACAAGCATATAATATGGCTTAAGACATTAATATACTCGCTTTACTCAAACTTCAGCCTAGGTAAAACTACCAGATACTATTGCCACAATTTATTTAAGGATGATTGATTTAGCCAGCTAATAAAAAACGAGCGGTCACCATCAGCCATGTCTTGCAACTTATCAACAACAGGATGAGCGAAGTTAGTGTTGCCAAAATATATTTTACCCAACCGATGCAGTTCTTGCAAAAAGCTGTTTACGTGATTTTCCTGCCAGCTTGGTAGTTGAGTTACTTGTAAAGGATTGACTTTCAGTAAATATTTTACCCCCTCCAATGAAGAAACTTGAGGATACTGCTTCTGTCTACACACCTCTGCTATATCTTTCTCAAACAACCCTGCTTGTCTTGCCCCAAGAAGTTCTTCAATATCAACATATAATGATTGTAGTAAAAAAATACTACTAATCAGCAAAACTGAAATCTTTGTATAATCTTCTGTATCATTACTGATTTGGTCTATGCGAACTTTTCCCCAAACACTGTAACGGTCTGGTTCTTCGAGTAGCACACACGCTTTACCACGATTATCCGTTAGTTCGCGCCACAGAGCTTTAGCTTCTTCTTCTTGATTTGCCCTAAAGACACTAATCAACCGAAAAGTTTGTGCTTGATAATAAAGAATGGGCACCTGAGTCTCCCGCTTTGGGTGCTGAATCGTTGATATCTCAACATCCTGCCGCTTTAAAATGAACATGATAACCGCTTCACTCCTGACAGGGGCATTGTTAATATCTTAAGATAAACCGCACGCTGAGTATTTCGCCAACAGCGTTTACCCTGCATCTTTAAAATGTATACTTATATACTTCATACAATGTTACCATAATTTTACCACTAAGATTTGTAAATTATTATTGCTTTCTTTGAATTTAGATGGTATACTAAAATCCGTAAGAAACTGGGCGCGTAACTCAGCTGGATAGAGTAACGGATTTCTAATCCGTCTGTCGCAGGTTCAAGCCCTGCCGCGCTCGCATTATTTATCATTGTAGCAAAAAATATTTACGTAATTTTGATTAGACGCAAGCCGTAAGTAGTTAATTAGACTCCAACTTATTATTGTCAAGGCGCCTCCAACAAGCAGCCACCATGAAGTCGATATTGGCATAGGATAATATCTAAACATATCGTTCATCGGAGTCCTAGTGATGGTTCGGTTAATCGTTATAGGTGTACTAGTAGTATTATTGAGCGGATGTAACGGCAACCCATTGACACCAACAAACGGTTTGGTGAAAAAAGCCATTGCAATTCAAATCGAACAAACACAGCAGCTACTTAGTAAACAATTAGACTTGAACGTTAAAGGATTTGAAATCAAGCATCTAGCAATTAAGCAGCTAAATTCCCAAAATATAAACAGCTTACATGCTTACCAAGTTCTTGGAACCTACGACTTGTCGTTAAAACTGGACAAGCGCGAACTTACCCAACCCAAAAAGCCTTTTGAAGTATACATGCAGCTACAAAAAGAGGGCAAAACCTGGCGCCTCCTACAACCACAGAAGCAAAGCAACGAAAGTGAGCCAATTTGGCGGAGCTATTTAATTGAACGTTGAACCAAAGCTGAAAACATTTGGAACAAACTTAAAATAGTTACGTCTTCCTAAATGATGCATTCATAAAATTTAATAACTAAAATTCAATAACTAAAGTTATTACAGTTATTACTACCATAGATTATAGAAATATTAGAAACTTTACTTTGCAACCTCGCGTCAAGAATTATAACTAGAAAAGTTGAGGAAACCAAAAATGAAAAGTCTTCGCCGTTGGAAGTCTAGTGCTGCCGCTATGATGGCAATGGCTATTACTACAGGTACTGTTGCCCCCATATTTATAATGTCACCAGCTTTTGCTCAGTCTCAGTACAGAATTGGGCAACGAATAAATGGTAGCAGCTTTAACCGTGATATTACCATTAGTAGAGGAGCGAGCATTCCAACTTCATATGACAAAGATAAAATTCTTGTAACCAAAGATGAAACTGTTGATGTCACTCTTACAGTACGTGACAATATTATTGATAACAGAAGAAACGTCTTAATTCCAAGCGGCAGTAAAATCAAAGGTAAAATTGAACCCGCTAACAGTTACTCACAAAAAGGCGCCCGGTTTGTCGCGCGTGAGATTGAGTTTCCTAATGGTCAGAAGCAAAGCATAAGCGCCGAATCTGATATAGTTACCCGTACAGAGAAGATTTCAAAAGGTGCCAATACAGGTCAAATTCTCACAGATGCTGCATACGGTGCAGGCGCCGGAGCTTTAATTGGACTGATTACAGGTAACAGAAAGATCGAAGTTGGTGAATTGTTAGCAGGTGGTGGTGCAGGCGCCTTAGCAAGCGTTCTACTTCGCCGTAACAACGCTGAACTAATATCGATAGATACAGAGAGAGACTTAACCTTAAGACTAACGAACGAATTGAGAATATCTCCTAACTACCGATAAATCAATATTCAATCGTGGCTTTTAAACATCCCATTCCAAGCGCGGTCGTACTTCAAAAAGACGACCGCTTAATTATTGGCGCCTGCTTCCACGGTCAAAAATCTTTCAAACAACCTGCAACTATTTTTTTTATACTGCGTCAATCAATACATCAGGCAAAAGAATTATACTTTTTATCTGAATCGCTATAACTAGTTCAAACTAACGTTTTCAATTGTATTAGATTTTGATAACTGGTTCATAGTACACACTTGATAATACAGCAAATTTAAAAAAATAACCGTTTGCACACAGCAATACAATTATTTGTATTGTTCTAATTCAAATGGCTAATTTCATGTATTTACTAGGTGCATGTGCAAGTATTTTGACTAATTAATTCAATAAATATACTGAAATAAATTAGTCAAAAAAGGAACTTCATACTCAAAAAAAAGTCAAAGCAACTAACAAATCAAAAAGCAAAAAGTGTCGGGGAGAAATAAAACAATGTCATACAGAAATCGTTTTTCATCGGGATTAGCAGCATTCATGGCGATGAGCGTTACCGCAGGAACAGTGGCGCCAATGATTGCATCAGCACCAGCCGTAGCTCAAACAGCAACCACATTTACTGACGTTCAATCTAATTATTGGGCATCACAATTCATTCAAGAATTAGGACAACGTGGAGTTATTGCAGGATTTCCTGATGGCTCATTCCGTCCAGAAGCTCCGGTAACGCGCGCTCAATTTGCAGCAATGCTCAACAAAGCGTTTCAGAAAAATCAAGTTCGTCAAGGCACTCAATTTACTGATGTACGCAGTAACTACTGGGCTTTGAGTGCGATTCAACAAGCTTACACCACAGGTTTCATGTCTGGGTATCCCGGAAATCGTTTCGGTCCAGAAGAACAAATTCCTCGTCAGCAAGTATTAGTTTCATTAGCAAACGGATTAGACTTCAACGCTCAAAACGTTGAAGGAACACTGCAATATTTTAATGATTCTACAAATATAGCTTCATACGCACGCGCACCAATTGCAGCAGCAACAGAAAATAGAATTGTAGTTAACTACCCTAACCTCAAGTTCCTTAACCCCGAACAAGTTGCAACCCGCGCGCAGGTAGCAGCATTTATTTATCAAGCATTAGTCAGCACAAACCAAGTTTCTGCAATTAACTCACCATATATAGTTGCACTTAATAACAATACAGAACAACCACCTATTGCTGTAGTAATTCCTCAAGGTACAGTTATCCCAGTTAAATACGACAAAGCAGAGAAAATTCTGTTGACTAAAGATGAAACGGCGCCTCTCACCTTGACTGTAGCTCAAAACGTAGTAACTGATAGAGGTAGAGTCGTTATCCCCGCAGGTAGTCAAGTTGTAGGCCAACTAAAACCAGTAAAAGGCAGCAAAGGTTCGCAATTTATTGCAGACAAGTTAGTCATGACTGGCGGTCAAGAATATAAAATCAACGCTCAATCAGAAGCTATCACCAAAACCCAAACAATTCAAAAGGGTGACCGTCTTGGTTCTGCACTCAAAAATGCAGCATTAGGCGCCGGAGCAGCAGCAGCAGTTTCTGCCGTCACAGGTGACCGTGCCATCGCAACAGAAGAAGTTCTTGGTGGTGCAGCTATCGGTGGTTTAATTGGCGCCTTCTTCGGTAAAAAGAGCGTAGATTTAATCGTCATCGATCCCGATACCGACTTACAAATGACAATTGGACAAAACTTGCAAATCTCTCTCAAATAATTAAGCTACTAACTATTAGCAAGTGGCAACCAAACAACAAAGGTTGTACCAATAGTGTCTTGAGACTCAATTATAGAACTAATTGCGGGGCTGAAAACTTGAATTTCGCCCTGCATTTGCTCTATCAACTGTTTAGCTATCGCGATCCCCAACCCAGTTCCAGGAATATCCGTTTGTGCCTGCACACCTCGGTAATGTCTCTCTCCAATATGTCCTAAATCTGTTTGTGGAATACCAGACCCAGTATCACTAATCACCACTCCCTGCATATTATCTCTTTGCTGCCCAACTTTTACTAAAACTTTTCCTCCAGACTGTGTATACTTCAAAGCATTATCAATAATATTGCTGAAAACTTCCCGCAACGCTTTACTATTTACTCTAAGCAATGGTAAATCACTTGGTATATCAGTAATCAGTTCCAAGTTACGCTCGTTTGCAATTGCATTCGCTGAATCCAATAATGGTAGTAGTATATCTGCTAGGGAACAATCTGTTAGAGTTTCATCCGAACCGGGTAATAGCAAAGCTGGCTTTAGTAATTTAGAAGGCGCCTTAGTAATCTTTTCTGAATCCAACACTTGTACTAATTCTTCTGCCCTTAAATCAATCACTTCATCAAACTTTTGAAGCAACTCTTGTAAACGGTCGCTTTCACGTACAATAGACGTTGCGGCATCGCGATTTTTATCTCCAGGCTGTAACCGCTTAATCAACAATTTACCAAAAGTTCGTAAAGCAGTTAGCGGATTGCGAAATTGGTGCAGTAAACTATCGAGCAAATCTTGCTGCTTTTCCTGAAGAATTTGTGATGAATGCAACTGCTGCTGTAACCATGCTCGCTTTTGGTCTAAAATACACGCAATTGCTAAAGTCTGTGCTACTCTCCGAATCTCGCTTCTTTCTTGCTCATCCCATATTCTACCATTACTAGGCGTTGTTACTAACACCCCTAGCATCATGTTCTCGTGAATCAAAGGTAAAACTACCTGATTATCATTCAACATCAACTCTTGATGCTGATTTGTAAAGGAAGGTGAACTTGTTCCATCACTCGATAGCACTGATAAATTAGACCTTATTGATTCTGATACTACCTTTTGCTTCCCAACTGTTAACTCTAACTCGTCTAAATTGCTTAAACTATTAATCTCTTTATTTAGTACTATAGAACTATCTGTCAAATCCTCATAGTTAACGTCAGCCGGGAGTAAAGCTGCCGTATCGGGGTAAATTACAATTGGAACTAGCTTTGCCTCTTGAACGTGAGCTTCTACTAATTCTTGCGTTAGGTATAAAATACTTAAAGAGGCTCCCAGCCCTTGGGCTAACAGCGCCATTTGCTCTCTGACTAGAGCAATAAACTCGGAACTAGCGGACATGAACATTTTTGACTTCTAAGAGGTGGTTTCCGACTGTTGACAGAGAACAAGAGCGCAGTTGTTACGCCAGTAACTCCCTTTTGATGATGTTAACTGACTTTTGCCGACTTTAGCTCTACCCGTCTAATATTATATCTTTGGGCATTTTTTATTAATCTACCTTCAAAGGTATTGCTTATTATGTATCATTTATTTAAAAACAGTTGATTTTTTGAGCTAGAACTTTTATAATTACGACGGATTTTGTAGCTATAACTACAATCTTTTTTGCTTGAAAGAGGAGGAATTTAGCTTGGCAAGGAGACGCAAGCGGAAAAGCCGTCGGCGCCAGGAAGGACGGCGAATTCTGGAGCACGTGCCTCAATATAGCATCGACAGTGGCGAGGAAAAACCCGTGACGGCAGCTAGAAGGTTTATACAAACCGAAGGCATTTTGCCTCCTGCGTTACTACTCGTAAAGCGTAATGAACACACCACTGACCGATACTTTTGGGCTGAAAAAGGTTTATTCGGTGCTCAATACGTTGAAGAGAATCATTTCTTATTTCCGAGCCTCAGAACTTTAGAGCCTCCTTCCGGGCAGGAGGTACTCGCTGTAGCAGGTCGATAACACATTCACCATTATGTCAAGGACTGTTGATATTTTTGGTTATTGACAATAATTAACTGGCAAAAAGGCGGCTTTTATTTAAAAATTAATTTTTTCTTAATCATGTGGCTCAATTGCCAGTCACGACCTCATTACAGCTATTAAAGAAAGTTCGGAGGCTGCACTAGTAAGGAAGCCTCAAGAGCAAACGCATAAATTCTCCACGAACTTAAGGTTCGTGGGGAATTCTGCAAGTTAGGAGGCATAATTCGCTCTTAGGTACGTATTCAATAAATTTGTTCTAACTGTAGCGCCTGTTGTAACTCGATAAGCTCGTCACGGTGGGCAACTACAGTTATTTGGCTTGGGAAAGTGTCATTGCTCTCAGTCGTTTCAACTTTAAGCAAGACTTTCTCAAG
Source organism: Calothrix sp. CBUCES-K 9914 (assembly GCF_059640475.1). Classification (NCBI taxonomy): domain Bacteria; kingdom Bacillati; phylum Cyanobacteriota; class Cyanophyceae; order Nostocales; family Calotrichaceae; genus Calothrix; species Calothrix sp. CBUCES-K 9914. The sequence continues at coordinate 40,597 of NZ_JBXXZH010000039.1, read as the reverse complement.
TCTTCCAGCTTTTCTCCAATAAAATAATCCACTTAAAGGCGACAGAAGCAGCAACCCCAAAAAAACACTACCCAGATTTGGAAAAAGTTGCGACAAAACCAAGGCAAGGCAAAGAATACCTATAGTTGATAAAAGTGTTAAGAAGACAGCTAGAAACAAGCTAGGCCGCACAAACCCTTCAAAACTAACTTGGTTTTGTTCAGGGTCTACCGCTGCCACCCGGTAAGACCGCGCTTGGAAATATTCCTTTAACTGAGGCAAAAGTCTTGCTTCTTCTCGCGTTGAAACAAATTTTGCTGTTTCGGTGCGGTCTTTAGTTGAGGCACGGATGAAAAAGAACTGCCCAACTAATAGAAGCACTGTTAGCAGCAACGTCGATGGCAGAATTGCACTATCCATAGCAAGCAGTGTTCGTTACAATAATGACGATTTATTCATTATTTATTATTCGTCAATTTGTTCTCCCTTTGATATACTCCTGCCACAACAACGCTAAATTTTGCGCGTGTTCTTGCCATTCCGGAGAAATTTGGTACATTCGTCGGGGGCGCCCCCGTCCTTCGAGCTTTTTCCAGTATCCGGTTATAGCCTTTTCGTCTTCGAGAAATTTAATTGCACTATAAAGTACAGTATCCGAAAGCCGATAGGTTGGATAATCGCTCTCTAACTTCTGGATCAACTCGGTACCGTATGATTCTCCTTCGTTAAGCAGAACCGACAAAATATAGCAGACCGCGAGTTCTTGGCACAAGTAAGTTGGCGGAGGATTCTCAAAATACTGATATATATCCTCGAGTTTCATGGTTTGTGAATGGCTAAAAGTATGGCTAAAAGAATCCCTGAAAGTGAGCGCGTACAATCTCTAAGTCAGTATATAGTGCTACCCCCTGACTATGTAAGTATATAACGTTACTTAGGGTAAAATGCCACTAAGCATATGTAACATACAGATTCCCACGCTGACTACTCGCAGGAAGGGAGAGACGGTTCTCAAGGCACTGTAAAAAGAGCCTTTAATCAACTTTGCATCTAGTGTGGTGAGGAGCGGTAGTAGTAACAACGGATGCTACTACCTTTGTGTTAAGTGATGCTCAGTCAATTTGAACTGCTTAAGCATAAAATGCCACTCAAGATATTTTAAAGGTAAAATGCGATATTTTTTGTAAAACTTAATAAACACTTTTGTTGACAGTGATTCCCGCGCGTACCCATTGTCTAAAAAATTGTGGCTGATAATCTTAGCTGTCAAGCATTTACACCCATTTACACATGCGAAAACTGTATAATACTGAAAATATTGTCTTTTTTGACCTTGGAAAGTTTTTCTGTAATGTGATATGTGATAGTAAACTTAGTTATCGCCCAGGCGCCTGCGAGTGTAAGATGATATGAGCGAAAAATCCGATTCACAACTGCGAGCAATTGCCAGACTTTTCCGCCTTACAGGTTGGATTACCTTTTGGTCGCAATTAGTGTTAGGTGTTATTTCTGGTGGGATTCTACTTTTTGCCAGCATCAGTCCCAGAGCAGGCAATGCTCCTAACCCCGGAGCAGGTTTAGGTGTATTTTTCGCAATTAGCGGACTTGTTGCCCTATGCGTAGGTATTTTTATTGCTTTTCGCTATGTTCAAATCGGTAGACAGCTTGATTCTCCAAACTCCAATAACCGTCCTCGTAAATTAGAAACCGTTCAAGTCGTCCGTTTAGGTTTGATAGTTCATCTCGTCGGTATCCTATTAACCCTTGTCGGCGCCCAAGCAATTGTCGGTATATTGTTAACTAAATCCTTAACCTTACCGCAGTTTACTGGTGGTGTATATACACAACTCGACCCCAGTCGAGTCATACAACCCTTAGATATATTTGTAGTACAAGCAAACACAAATACTGTTTCCGCACACTTTGCCGGACTTATCGGCTCAATTTGGCTGCTAAATCGAATTACAAAATAAAGATTATTATATTATTGCTGGTGTGTTGGCGAGACTATATTAGTTAGAAAGAGAAAATTTGTGCTAGATATCAAGCAAATACGCGAAAATCCAGAATTAGTACAGCAACGCTTGAGTACGCGCGGCGATAAGTTTGAAATTCAACCAATATTAGAGTTGGATAAAAAGCAGCGCGAACTAGAATCAACGCGAAACCAACTTCAAGCACGTGGAAACGAGATTGCTAGTTTGATTCCACAAAAAATCAAAGCAGGTGCTGACCCCAAAGGAGCAGAAATTGCTGCGCTCAGAGAAGAAGGTAAAGCTGTTAAAGAACAAATTAGCTCCCTTGAACCACAAGAAAAAGAAATTAAAGACCAAATTCAACAAAGCTTACTTGCACTTCCGAATTTGCCTAGTGAGTCTACACCCGTTGGTAGAAATGAAGACGAGAACGTCGAGGTCAGAAAATGGGGTTCTGAGTATATACCTCAAGATAAAAGTATTATTCCACACTGGGAAATTGGTGAAAAATTAGGAATTATTAACGTTGAACGCGCGGTAAAAGTCGCCCAAAGTCGCTTTATCACTTTAATCGGAGCAGGCGCCGCGTTAGAACGAGCATTGATTCAATTTATGCTCAATACTCAAATAGCCGCTGGTTATATTGAAGTAATTCCACCCATTTTAGTCAACACCGAATCACTCACCGCAACAGGACAGCTACCAAAGTTTGCCGAAGAAAGCTTTAAATGTGCTGCAGATGACTTATGGTTAATACCAACAGCAGAAGTTCCTGTAACAAACCTTTATAGAGGTGATATTTTAACAGCAGAGGATTTACCCATATACCACTGCGCTTACACCCCTTGTTTCCGACGCGAAGCAGGAAGCTATGGACGTGATATGCGAGGATTAATTCGTTTACACCAATTTAATAAGGTTGAACTTGTTAAATTTGTACATCCAAGTACCTCATTTGATGAATTAGAAAAATTGGTAGGCAACGCCGAAGCCATATTACAAGCATTAAAATTACCCTACCGTGTCATAGAGTTATGTACAGGTGACTTAGGGTTTGGTGCGGCAAAAACCTATGATTTAGAAGTTTGGCTACCTTCATCCGAGAAATATCGGGAAATTTCCAGTTGCTCTAACTTTGCTGACTTTCAAGCAAGACGTGGAGACATTCGTTTCAAAGAAGCTGGCAAAAAAGGAACCTCTTATATTCACACGCTTAATGGATCAGGTTTAGCTATTGGCAGAACAATGGCAGCAATTTTGGAAAACTATCAGCTTTCTAACGGAACTGTACGGATTCCCGAAGCATTACAACCTTACTTAGGGCGCGAAGTACTGTAAATACGTTCTGGAGAATTGGTACTTCAGTTCTCCAAATAGCTAAATAATACATTCTGTAGAGATACGAGCTAGTTACTAGCTTTAGAATGGAAGTATAGCGTCCCAAAGTTCAATTAAATTTCAGTCTATGTCATTTTTAGCGGCAATCGCAGTCTTGGCTGTTTTAATCCTGGTTCACGAACTAGGTCATTTTATTGCAGCGAGGTCTCAAGGTATTCATGTTAACCGCTTTTCGTTAGGCTTTGGTCCAATTATTTGGAAATACCAAGGCCCGGAAACCGAGTATGCTGTTCGTGCTTTTCCTTTAGGTGGTTTTGTTGGGTTTCCAGACGAAGACCCGGATAGCACTATTCCTCCCGATGACCCAAACTTACTGCGTAACCGTCCCATTTTAGACCGGGCAATCGTTATTAGTGCGGGTGTAATCGCGAATTTAATATTTGCTTATTTATTACTAGTTTTACAGTTTGGGATTGTTGGTGTCCCTGAAGGGTTTCAATATCAACCTGGTGTAATAGTCCAACCGACTGAGGAAACTTCCATTGCTTACAAAGCAGGTCTTAGAGATGGGGATATCGTCCTCGCTGTTAATAACCAGCAAATACCAGCTTCTAAAGATGCTCTGCCTGTACTCAAGCAAGAAATTCAAGATCGTGCTAACCAAGAGTTAGAAGTAAAAGTTCAGCGTGAAGAACAGCAACTTAACTTTAAGCTAACTCCCCAAGCCGATAAAGATGGTAAAGGAATAATTGGCATTCGACTACTCTCCCCTAACGGTAAACCTATTTATCGCCACTCTAAGAATATTGGTGAAATTTTTGGTATTGCAGCCAACAGATATCAGCAAATCTTTCTTGGCATCCTGAGCGGGTTTGGGCAGCTAATCACTAAATTTAGTGAAACCGCTGGACAAGTTGCAGGGCCAGTCAAAATTGTCAAGATGGGCGCCAACATTGCTCAGAACGATGCAGGCAACTTATTTACTTTTGCCTCATTAATCAGTATCAACTTAGCAATTATTAATATTCTGCCATTACCAGCGTTAGATGGTGGACAACTAGCCTTTTTACTCATCGAAGGTCTACGTGGTAAACCCTTACCGACCCGTATTCAAGACGGTGTTATGCAAACAGGTTTAATGCTACTTTTGGGATTAGGGATTTTTCTAATTGTTAAAGAAGCATTGTCTCTGTAATGTTGTGAACATCATCCGTAATCGGTCATCAAAGAAACAAAGGGCGCTCGAAGTTCTCCTGCGACTCAATCGCTTATACCCAGATGCAACGTGTTCATTAAATTACTCAACTCCCGTACAACTGCTCGTAGCAACTATTCTATCCGCACAATGTACGGATGAACGTGTAAATAAAGTTACGCCTGCTTTATTCGAGCGTTTTCCTGATGCTCCTTCTTTAGCAGGCGCCGACTTAACAGAACTCGAAGAATTAGTTAGAACAACAGGTTTTTATCGTAACAAAGCAAAAAACATCCAAGGCGCCTGTCGAATGATAGTTAACGAATTTAATTCGCAAGTGCCATCACGAATGGATGATTTATTAAAATTACCTGGAGTCGCAAGAAAGACAGCTAACGTCGTTTTAGCGCACGCATTTGGAATCAATGCCGGAGTAACAGTTGATACTCACGTCAGTCGCTTGAGTCAGCGTCTAGGCTTTACAAACCATGAAGACCCTATCCGTATCGAGCGCGACCTGATGAAATTGTTACCACAACACGACTGGGAAAATTGGTCAATTCGGTTAATCTATCACGGTAGAGCAATTTGTAAAGCCAGAAAACCCGCATGTGAGGCTTGTGAACTTGCGCCTATCTGTCTCACAGGAAAGAAAGTAATGAGTAATGAGTGCTGAGTGCTGAGTGCTGAGTTAGGAGTTAGGAGTTAGGAGTTAGGAGTTAGGAGTTATAAGGGGATATTTTGAAAGTGTCGTTTCATATTATCCTCACTACGTAAAGCATCTTTATTATTCATATTTTACACTTTTTCTGCACTCAGCACTCAGCACTATTAAAAATATTTATCCCCCAGTCAGTTATGACCGGGGGATTACATAAAGCTTGGCTATATAGTTTCTGTATAATTCGTAGTTGAGACCATTCTAGTCCTTGTGTGTAGAATTCGCTGCTTCAGAAACTTTAATTTATCGTATTTTTACAGTCTTTTTATAAACTCTTTACGTTTACGGGCGCCTAATTCACTGACAATAATGAGGCTTACTGACGAGATTAAGTTTCCCATATTACATTTATCGTACCAACACAATTGCGATAAACGTATAATTTATAGTTTTTTTATTATTTCTTTACATCTACTTTATTTCCGTTACTTACGAAAAAAGTCGTATATGTAAGTATGGCTATACGCACGGTTGGTAAAATTCTAAAAATATGCGACATAAACGACATAAAATTATTGCTACTTTCGCTGTACTAGCTTGTTTAGGGTTAGCCCAACAAGCCAGAGCGGTTAATCAACAAGATTTGGAGCGGTTTAAGGCTAGTGGTATTTGTTCTCGTTGTGATTTGAGCGGTGTTGATTTTAGCCGAGCAAATCTAACTAGGGTCATTTTACGTGATGCTAACCTCAAAGGCGCCAATTTTAATGGTGCAAACCTCACAGGAGCTGACTTGACTGGCGCCAACCTTGAAGGTGCTGTACTAAGTAATACAAATCTTACTGCTGCTTCTTTTACTGGTGCTTTGTTGAAGTCAGCGTCGCTGGAAAACGCGAATATGAGCTATACCAGCATGATGGGTGCTAACTTGGAGGGAGCCACCCTTAAAGGAGCAAGGCAAAATATGACCAGTTTCCGAGGCGCCTACTTCCGTTTAACAACAATGCCTGATAATAATGTCACTGGCGATAAGCCTTACAGTTGGTCATTACAACGCGCTCAAAAACGTGATTGCGAAAAATTCAAGATTGAAGGAAGCGCGCGTGGTAGCGTTTGCTCAACCGAACAATTAACCGACCAAAATTCCGAAAGACGCGAATAACCACCAATTAGATTCCCGACTTCGCAGAAGTTGTCGGGAATCTGACTGCCCCAATTTTCCCTACATACCATACTTTGAGTAAAAAATATATATACTTTATATTTATTAAAATATTTACTTTTGATAATTTAAACTAATATTAGAATTGGTAAATAAGTAACAGAATAGAGTTAATCTGAGTTTATGTGGCTAGTAGTGATATAAGTTCACGTATAATTTGCTCAGTATCACTTGTGTAATTTTTGACAATTACCTAAGAATGCTACATATTTTTTTGCGTGTAGATGTTGCTACATTTGCTGCAATTTTTCCCTGTTTCTAGCAATATGAGGTTGAAAGTGAATGCTCAAAAACAGCGAACTGAATTTTAATCAGGGCTGTAATCTCAAGTGGAAACTAGGAGATGAAAGTAAACTATTTTCTACTGCACAAGTTTTACTAGTGATTACGATAGAATTGTACGGTAAATACACCGCTTCTAGTTGACGATATAAACAAGAGCATTGATATTTTTGCTGCCTGATGTTCAACATTAGGACGTAGGCTTGTGATAAGTAATGAGAGTGGCTATTTTTTTAATTGGCATTGCATGTAAGAACGTACATAGCCAGTTACTTATCTTGCTTTGTTTTGAGTCTGCTCCAAGCACATCTTCTGATGGGACATATATTGCCAAATATATCTGCACCATCTGCGATGTGCCAATACTCTATGAAGGTTACTGATGTCAAGCACTCTTTTTGACAAATCATTCGTAACCCAAATTTCAAGTCGAGTATTTTCCACTCTTTTCAATTTTGTTAGTCTATTAAACACAAGGACGAGGAATATGAGTATACCATCTGCTTCTTTTACAGCGACTGAAAAAGTGTTTCACGTTACAGGGTATGAAAAAATAGAATTTAGTCTGGAGTATGTTAACGGTGCATTTGACATCAAAAACACTGAAGTTGCAGATAGTTACCAACCGTTTGGACGTTGTTTGGCAGTAGTCGATGCGAACGTTAACCGTTTGTATGGTGAGCAAATTCGCTCTTACTTCCGCTACTACGATATTGACTTAACTGTACATTCCGTCAACATTCCTGAACCAGCGAAAACGTTAGCGACATTTGAATCTGTTGTGGATGCGTTCGCTGACTTTGGTTTAATTCGTAAAGAACCAGTTTTAGTTGTGGGTGGTGGACTAGTTACTGATGTAGTCGGATTTGCTTGTTCTGCGTACCGTCGTAAAACTAACTATATTCGTATTCCAACAACGCTTATTGGTTTAATTGATGCAGGTGTAGCAATTAAAGTTGCTGTAAACCATAAGAAATTGAAGAACCGTTTAGGCGCCTATCATGCTCCGCAGAAGGTGATTCTAGACTTCTCGTTCTTAAAAACTCTGCCTATCGCACAAGTTCGTAATGGCATGGCAGAACTAGTGAAGATTGCCGTTGTCTCAAACTCTGAAGTGTTTGAACTTTTATATGAATATGGTCAAGAGTTATTAGAAACTCACTTTGGCTATGTAAATGGTTCAGAACATTTGCAAGAAATCTCCCATAGGTTGAATTACGAAGCAATCAAGACAATGTTAGAGTTAGAAACTCCTAATTTACATGAAATTGATCTTGACCGAGTAATCGCTTATGGTCACACTTGGAGTCCCACACTTGAATTGGCGCCAATAGTTCCTCTATATCACGGTCATGCAGTGAATATAGATATGGCATTATCAGCAACAATTGCTGAACGACGTGGATATATCTCAGTTTCTGACCGTGACCGCATTTTGAATCTAATGTCTCGCATCGGTCTATCACTCGACCATCCACTTCTTGAAGGTGATTTACTATGGTACGCTACCGAGTCAATAACCCAAACTCGTGATGGTAAACAACGCGCGGCAATGCCAAAACCAATTGGAACTTGTTTCTTTGTTAACGATTTAACTCGCTCTGAACTTGACGAAGCGGTTGCTGCACACCGACAAATTTGTGCAACCTTACCACGTGCAGGTGCAGGTGTAGATGCATACATCGGTACAGAAGAAGTTGAAATGGCAACAATATGAGAAAGTGTCCGAGTGGGAACTATTGATTCCACTCGGACACTCTTATCCCCTTTACAATTACTGCACAGGCGAGACGCCTATGCTACAATTTGCTGAAACTTATGACACAAACAACAACGACAATTCAAAACAAACCTAGAGCCGTTACACCTCACACTATTCTTGTTGAACTGTTGCAGAATACATTGCAACTCGCGCAGGCGACAAATACTCCACAAGAAGTATTGACATCTCTGCAAGAGATACATAAACTTGCAGCAGGTCTAGAACCATATATTAGTGATTACACAACAGGTGAATCCGAAGCTTTGACGGAACTGGCACAGAAAACGAGTCAAGAAGATTGGTCGAAACGTTTTTCCGATGGTGAAACAGTTCGCCAACTCGAACAAGAAATGTTATCAGGACATGTTGAAGGACAAACACTCAAGATGTTTGTGTACATGACAAAAGCAAAACGTGTCCTCGAAGTTGGTATGTTCACGGGTTATTCGGCGTTGGCAATGGCGGAAGCTTTACCAAGTGATGGTACACTCGTGGCGTGTGAGGTAGATTCTTATGTTGCTAGCTTCGCCGAGTCTTGCTTCCAAAACTCTCCTCATGGCAGTAAAATCAAAGTAGAAGTGGCGCCTGCTCTTGAAACGCTTCGTAAACTAGCTCTACGAGGTGAATCATTTGACTTAATATTTATCGACGCTGATAAAAAGGAGTACATCGAATACTTTCATACAGTATTAGATAGCAGCTTATTGGCGCCTGGTGGTTTAATATGTGTCGATAACACCTTAATGCAGGGACAAGTATACAACAATAGCGAACAGCGCAGTGTAAATGGTAAAGCGATTGCTGAATTTAACCGGGTTGTCGCGGATGATTCCCGTGTAGAACAAATAATATTACCTTTGCGTGATGGCGTAACTTTGATTAGAAGAATTTAAGTACAAAAAGTCCAGGTAATAATGGTACAATCAATTTCGCTTACAAACTCACCTGATACACGCGCGCAACAGCGAGTTAGCATTTCTGCGTCTTTAAAAACTTTAGGCACTCTCGCACTTTTATTATTCGCGTTACCATTTAATGCAATGCTTGTTTTGCTTGCAACACTAGTGAGTTTCTTGACTCCGAAACCTGCTACCGCTGCTAACCCGAAAAATATATTGATTAGCGGTGGTAAAATGACCAAGGCTTTACAACTCGCGCGCTCGTTTCACGCTGCTGGACACCGAGTTGTTTTAATTGAGTCTCACAAATACTGGTTAACAGGACACCGCTTTTCATCAGCTGTAACTAAGTTTTACACCTTAACGGCGCCGGAAAAAGACCCCGAAGCTTACATTCAATCATTAGTAGACATTGCAAAGAAAGAGAACATTAATGTCTACGTACCTGTATGTAGCCCAGTCGCGAGTTATTATGATTCTCTCGCGAAAAAAGCTCTTTCATCCCAATGCGAAGTCATACATTGCGATGCGGAAATTACGCAAATGCTTGATGATAAATACGCATTTACAGAAACAGCGCGCGGTTTTGGTTTATCTGTTCCCAAATCTTTCAAAATAACTGACCCAGAACAAGTTATAAACTTTGATTTCTCCAAAGAAAAGCGTAAGTATATACTTAAAAGTATCCCATACGACTCAGTACGTCGATTAGATTTAACTAAGCTTCCCTGCGACACTCCCGAAGCAACCGCAGCATTCGTGCGAAGCTTACCAATAAGTGCAGAAAAACCTTGGATTATGCAAGAGTTTATTCCAGGTAAAGAGTATTGTACTCATAGTACCGTTCGTGACGGGGAAATTACATTGCACTGCTGCTGTGAGTCAAGTGCGTTTCAAGTCAACTATGAAAATGTAGATAATCCAAAGATTTTTGAATGGGTACGTCACTTTTTGAAACAATTAGGTATTACTGGACAGGTTTCTTTTGACTTTATCGAAACAGAAGATGGCAATGTATACGCTATCGAATGTAACCCCCGTACTCACAGTGCTATCACCATGTTTTACAACCATCCAGGTGTAGCAGATGCATATTTGGGTATTCAAACTAACTTGGGTGAACCTATTCAACCTCTACCTACAAGTAAACCAACTTACTGGACATACCATGAAATTTGGCGCCTAATCAACGCGCGTTCGTGGTCAAAATTTATTGAGAGATTGCAAATAATCATACTTGGGAAAGATGCGATTTTTTCTTGGCAAGATCCTTTACCGTTTTTGATGGTTCCACACTGGCAAATTTTCTTACTGTTGATTCAGAATTTGCAGAAAAACCGAGGTTGGATAAGAATAGACTTCAATATCGGTAAGTTAGTTGAACTCGGAGGAGATTAGTCCACGTAGCATAGGTGTCCCGCCTGTGCTACTACGGTTATTTTTTTACCACAGAGACTTCTAGGTAACAAAGAGAGAACTGGCGCCAAGCTTTAACATTTGAATAAAACAGGACTTACGATACTCTCACAACGCTGTTGTCGGTGCGTGACGCTACAAGTCTTATAACTACGTTCACATATTTTTGTAGCGTCACCCACCCTACGGTTGAATGGCACTATTTCACGCATTTTGAGGCACCAACGCGCATTGGGTAGGATGCGTGAAAGCTATTACTATCAAGGAATGTAACGCTAAATACAGTGCTTTCACGCACCATTAATACGTTAAGTAAGCAACATTCCACCCTACGGGTATTATGTGCCACTTGCGTAAGTCCTACAAAAAAAATAAGCGACTTGTGTTATTAGTTCAAGTTAGTAGGGAACTATAAATATATATCTATGTACAAACTATTTATATATAGATATACATCAAATGATAGTGACCCTAAAACAAAGCTAGAATTCAAAACCATGAGTCAGCCATTCCCATATATAAATTGTAATAGTACACAAATAGAAAACTTAGATTCATTAGTACTGCAACAAGCTCGCCTCAACGCTTTTTTTGATGCCGCCAATGCTGGACTAATGATTTTGGATTGTCAGCTTAGATATGTTTACATAAATCAGGCATTAGCAGAAATCAATGGTTTAGATGTAGCAGAACATCTTGGGAAGCCTTTACGTGAGGTGTTACCACAACTAGCTCCAAAGTTAGAACCATTTCTACAAGGTATTCTTGATACAGGTAAACCAGTATTTGATTATGAAATATCAGGAGAAACACCTAAACAACCTGATGTTTTACGTTACTGGTCAGCATCTTATTATCCTTTGGTGGCTTCAGATGGCGCCATTATTGGGCTTGGTAGCGTCGTAATTGAAATTAGCGAACGCAAACAAGCTCAAGAAACTTTACGCAAAAATAATATTCTGCTGTGCTCCATTTTAGAGAATACACCGGATTTTATGGTCGTTAAAGACCTTCAGGGGCGCCATGTTGCCGTGAACTTAAATTTGGCAAACTTTTTTGGTAAGTCAATAGAAGAAATTAGCGGTAAAGATGATTCAGAATTACTACCCCCTGAAGTCGCACGTGAAATTATGGCAAAAGACCGCCAAATTATTACAACAGGTTTTACTGAAACTTACGAAGAGGAAGTTACGAATGGTGTGGAGAGCGGAACTTTTCTAACAACAAAGGCGCCTTGGCGGGATGCACATGGTAATATTCTTGGTATAATTGCGATTACACGAGATATTACTGAGCGCAAACAGTTTGAAATTGCACTTGGTAAAGCCAAGGAAGCAGCAGAAGCAGCAAGTTATGCGAAAAGTGAATTTTTAGCAAACATGAGTCATGAGTTGCGAACTCCGCTCAATGGGATTTTAGGTTATGCCCAAATTCTTCAGCGTTCCAAAAACTTGCATGAAGATGAACGCTCTAAAATAGATGTCATTTACCAGTGTGGCTCACATTTGTTGACTTTAATTAATGACATTCTAGATTTGTCGAAGATTGAAGCACAAAAAGTCGTAATTATGCCCACTGACTTCCATTTTCCGGCATTTTTGCAAGGTGTCGCAGAAATGTGTCGTGTCCGCGCGGAACTTAAAGGTATTCAATTCCATTATCAAATAGCTTCAGAATTGCCCGTTGGTGTAAAAGCTGATGAAAAACGTTTACGACAAGTACTAGTAAACTTGCTCTCCAATGCTATCAAGTTTACTGATATCGGTACTGTTACCTTTACTGTAAATTATGCATCTAGAGGAAAAATTCGTTTTGAAGTTCGCGATACTGGTATTGGTATTGCCCAAGAAAATCTCCAAACCATTTTTCAACCCTTTGAACAAGCTGGAGAAAGGCGCCGACAAACCGAGGGAACTGGTTTAGGATTAGCAATAAGTCAAAAAATTGTGGAACTAATGGGTAGCACCGTTGAAGTTCAAAGCGAATTAGGTGTTGGTAGCATATTTTGGTTTGATGTACACTTACCTGAAGCATTAGAATGGGTGAAAACCTCTCAAATCGATGATAAAGGTCAAATTATCGGCATCAAAAATTACCAACCTAAACTACTTATCGTTGATGATAAATGGGAAAATCGGTCGGTAATTGCCAATTTGCTAAGTCCAATTGGTTTTGATGTGACAGAAGCAACCAATGGAGAAGAAGGTTTGCACAAAATTTTAGAAATTCAGCCAAATATCATCATTACCGACTTGTTAATGCCTAAACTTGACGGGTTTGCCTTAATTAAACAGTTACGTCAATCAGAAAAATTCAAACAATTTAAAAATATTCCAATTATTGTGTCATCAGCAAGTGTATTTGAATCCGACCGACACCGGAGTTTAAAAGTAGGAGGAAATGAATTTCTTCCTAAACCCATACAAGCAATTGATTTGTTTCAAGCAATACAAAAAAATCTAGATTTAACATGGATTTATGAAGAGAAAATAGTCCAAATACAGCAAGATGAAACAGAACTAATAGCTCCACCTGCTTCTGAAATAGAAACCCTTTACAACTTAGCAATGCTTGGTAACTTTAAAGGAATTATTAGACAAGCAGCATTACTCGAACAAAAAGACAAAAAATATGTACCCTTTACTAAAAAAGTACAACAACTAGCAAAAGAATTCCAAGACCAAGCAATCTTAGAACTCATTCAAGCTAACAAATAAAACTCTTCTCTTAGCGTCTTTTGCTTCCTTTGCGGTTCGATATAAAAACAAGATTTATTACAAAAACATGAACACAATTCTAATCGTTGATGATAACCCAGCAAATTTAAGCGTATTATCAGATGCCCTTGACCAAGAAGGCTTTGAAATTTGGGTAGCCAAGTCAGGTAAAGTTGCTTTAGAACGAGTTAAATATGCTTTACCAGATTTAATCTTACTAGACATAATGATGCCAGAAATAGATGGTTATGAAACTTGTCGTCAATTAAAACTAAATTTCCAAACTCAAAACATTCCCGTTATCTTCATGACGGCGCTTTCAGATATACTAAATAAAGTAGAAGGTTTTCAAATCGGCGCCGTTGACTATATTACAAAACCATTTCAGCAAGAAGAAGTGATATCACGGGTAAGATTACATTTAAAACTGCATGACTTAGCTGAGAAACTAGAGAAAAAAAATGCACTTTTAGAAGAAAACTATAGCGAATTGAATCTTGCTTATAAAAACTTAGAGCAAATGCAACTTAAATTAATACAAAGCGAACAATTGTCAAGTCTAGGGCAGATGATTTCTGGAATTGCTCATGAAATCAATAACCCAGTAAATTTTGTGTATGGTAATTTAACTCATGCATCAGAGTATACGCAAAATATTTTAAACATTCTACGTCTTTATCAAGAGGAATATCCAACTCCAACACCTCGTATTCAAGCTGAATTAGAAGCTACTGATATAGATTTTATACAAAGTGATTTATTGAAATTAATCAACTCAATGAATATTGGTGCCAGACGTATTCATGAAATTGTTAAATCTACAAGAAACTTTTCGCGCTTAGACGAAACAACGATGAAACTATATAATATACATGAAGGCATCGAAAGCACTCTCACAATTCTTAATTATCGCTTGAAATCAAAACTAGAGTACCCAAGCATTGAGGTAATGAAAGACTACGGTGAATTACCATTAGTTGAATGTTTCTCAGGGCAACTTAATCAAGTATTTATGAATATTATAAATAATGCAATTGATGCTTTGAATGATTATAATCAAATGCGTTCGCTAGAAGAAGTTATTAAACAACCTAGTCAGATTAAAATTAGCACCAAGGTTATTGATGATAACTGGGTTGCTGTTCAAATTGCTGATAATGGTCTAGGTATGAGCGATGAAGTCAAAGCAAAAATATTTGAACCTTTTTATACAACAAAAGCTTCTGGTAAGGGAAATGGGTTGGGTTTATCTATCAGCTACCAAATTGTGGTAGAAAAGCATGGTGGAAATATTTATTGTCAATCTGTATATGGTAGTACAGAATTTACTATAAAGCTCCCTGTCAAACACTAATTTTGATGCTCTTATGGTTTGACACTCTTGTGGAACGGGCATCCTTGCCCGTTTTTTACGAAATACAAATTACGAGTTGGTGTGGTTCCAATATTTGTAGGCTGTATATGCCATTGTCACGACACCTGTAATTATGGCTGATTCGTCAACTTCAAACAGAGGATGATGTAATGGATAATTTGTGACTCTTTCTTTGAATCCTACACCCAGACGGAACATACTACCCGGTGCATAATCTAAATATACTGAAAAATCTTCGGCGCCTAATGAGGGTTCTGGTAAAACTTGTACTCTCTCACATCCCCATGCTTCTTCGGCTGCTGATTGCAGTAATTGCGTTAGCGTATAATCGTTTTGGACGCTGGGTACTCCTTGACGATAGTTAACTTGATATTTGGCGCCATAGGAATTACAAACGTTTGCTACTATTGTTTCTATCCAAGTAGGAAGATTCGCGCGCGTTTCTGGATGCAGCGAACGTACTGTTCCTTTTAATTCTACTTTATCCGCGATTATGTTCGGCGCCCTTCCTCCGTTGATTTGCCCGATACTCAATACTACAGGACGCAATGGGTTTTGAGTTCGACTAATTGCTTGTTGCAATGTTGTAATTACCTGCGAAGCTATCCAAATTGCATCGACTGCTTCGTGCGGACGGGCACCGTGTCCCGACTCTCCAAATATCATAATCTCTAAATCATCTGCTGCCGCCGTTAATGCTCCATAACGCAAACCAACCGAACCACCTGGTATTGAAGGAAACACGTGTACTCCTAATACTGCCGTAACGTTGCTCATTGCCCCATCTTGAACCATCCAACTCGCACCTTGAGCAATTTCCTCAGCTGGTTGAAATAAGAAGCGAATTTTTCCTGGTAGTTCTTCAGATAACTGCGATAATATCATCGCCGTTCCTAAACCAACTGTTGTATGCACATCATGTCCACAAGCGTGCATTATACCCGACGCGCGCGAAGTAAAATCCAATCCAGTACGTTCTTGAATTGGTAGTGCATCCATATCAGTTCGTATTGCTAAAATTCGATTATCATTACCAGTTCCGCGTAACTCTCCAATTACACCAGTTTTGCCCACACCTTCTTGTACATTTAGACCACTTGATGATAAAACACCAGCAACAAAAGCTGCCGTTTGGTACTCCTGACCACTAAGTTCTGGGTGCGAATGTATGTGACGACGGATTTCTATTAAGCGAGGCGCCAATTTTGTTGCTAAGTCTTTTATATCAGTCAACATATCTCAATTTTTCTACATACTTTTTTCCATGATAGAAAGAAGAATTGCGAAAACACACCCAAATTTATTTAATGAGAATAATAATTATTTTTGTATATGTATATTATAAAACACGTAGAGACGCGATTAAATCGCATCTCTACATAATTTTGAATCGTATGATGGGCACTGCCCACCGTATCAATTACTTGATCAAGCCAGCTTCTTTAGCTATTTTTTGTTGCTCTTCGCTCTTAGCACTCTTGAACTGTGTAGCTAGCTGCTCACTTTGTTCAGTGCTAAAGTTGTTGCGGATGGTAGCAAACATAGTGCTTTCTTCTTGACGAATGTGGTCGCCAACTGCATCCATGATTTGTTTGATTTTTTCTTTGAATTGAGGAGAAGCAGGCTCTAAAGCCTTAGCTTGGTCTAACTCTACTTTCAATTGAGCTTGTTCATCATAAAGCTCTTGAGTGTTGCCTTCACCGTAGAAAGGACGTACTGCGGGATATACAACTTTTTCTTCTGCAATCGAGTGTACTAACAAATCTTTGTAGATTTGACCGAAGTACTCTTGAATTTTTTGAGGGTCGTTGGTTGCTAACAACTGAGTGAACAAGGTATTTACTTTACCGTGGTCAAGACGTATCAAGTCTTGAATGTTCATGTCAGCCTTATCGCTGGTTTGAGAAACCGCGCTACCAAACACACCGCTTAAAGCAGCCATTGCGTCTTGTACACGTGCCCAGATACCTTGGTCAGCATCTTGTCCGGTAAGTTCACGAACACCTAGTACTTCCAACACACCTTTGAGTTGTTCTTGGTGCGCGCGGTTTTCAAAGTTGATGGTGTTCAAAGGTCCAATTGCCAACATAACATCGGCGCCAACTTTTTGTGCTGCCTTGTGAATGGTCAAACCAGTCATAACTTGTTGGTGCTTCAACAATTCATGTTGAAATACTTTTTCGTAGAAGCTCAACTCTGAACCTTGCATCAACTTCTTAACCGTCTCAATCATTTTGGTGACGGTATTTTCAGGTTGTGCTTGAATGCCGTATTGTACGATTACAGTGTCCAAAATACCAATGTTCTTCTGGTCATCTTCTAGCATCTTGCGGAAGCGCTCAGAAATTTCAGAATCGGTCGATTCACGTAAAAACAACTGCTCGTTCTCAATAAGCAACTGTTGTAATGCTTTCATGTCGGCTAACTTCATGCCGATAGCAGAGCGCTTGGTATCATCTAAAGTAGCTACCATTATTGTGTTCTCCAAAGAAACGGTTTCGTGTCATCCTTAATTCCAACTTTGCCACCAGATTACGAGTTCTCCATCTGACTTTTGAACGATTAGTACTCAGACCTTTAGGTAGAAACAAAATTGGAGCGCAGTACTAATCTGGATGTCAAGTCAATAAAAACGAAAAAATAATCAAAAAAAACACTTTTATACTTATTGATAGACCCGAATTAAACACCTCCTACTCCACTAGATAGAGAAAAATTAGATGTAAATTTTCTAGATTGACAGTGGAATTTAGAGTGGGAGAAATATTTACTAATGCCTAATAATTCAGGATTAGGCGAGCAGGCGTTGAATAAAGCTGCTGAAGTTGGTTTATCGAGCCAATTAGATGAAGTAGAAAACCTAGATGTAGAAGTAAAAACTGACCCGCTCAAAATGATGCAGGGAGAGGTTGATAGCGTCAATATCGAAGGTTCAGGTTTAGTTATGAAAAAAAGCTTGCGTGTAGAAGAGTTACACATGCAGGTTAATAGTGTAGCAATTAACCCTCTTAGCGTCGCATTCGGTAAAGTTGAACTAATTAGACCAGCGCAAGGCAGTGCAAAGATTGTATTAACTGAGGCTGACATTAATACAGCTTTTAACTCAGATTACATTCGTAGCAAATTGCAAAGCCAAAAAGTTATTATATCAGGTCAACCTGTAGCAATGAGTTTGGAAAAAGTTGACTTTCGTTTGCCAGGGAATAATCGAGTCGAAATTAAAGCCAACGTGCGGTTACAAGACAATCAAAGTCATCTAGTTGCGTTTTCCGCAGTCCCAAATATCAGTGCTGACGGTAAAACAATTAGTTTAGAAAATGTCGAATATCCGGAAGGTGAGCAAATATCATCAATTACAGAACCTTTAGTTGATGCGACAAGCGAAATCTTAAACCTGGATAATTTCGATTTAAAAGGAATGTCGCTAAAAATTAAAGGTTTATACCCGGAAGTCGGGCAATTAATCATTGCGACTGAGGCGTATGTAGAGCAAATTCCTTCATCTTAACACCTTACTAAAGCAATTAATCACTAACTATTAACTAATCAACTACGAGCAATTATGGAAACCGAACAAAGAAACACTACTCCATATCCAAATATTCCTGCTGTTCTTGAAAGCGACAGTCGTGAATTTCGTGACACTGGTGTACCTAGTACAGTAGCAGTAGCAGGCCATCCAATCCATCCTATTCTCGTACAGTTTCCTATCGCTTTCTTAGTCGGCGCCACTTTGACCGACGTTGTGTTCTTTTTTAACCATGACAGCTTCTGGGCGCTAGCATCATACTGGTTAATACTGGGTGGTTTTGTAGGTGGACTTGCGGCAGCCTTAACAGGTATGCTTGACTTCTTGCGTATCGAGCGAGTTCGTAAGCGTACAGCGGGATGGGCGCATATGATATTAAACATTGCCGCTTTAACATTAACACTTGTCAACTTGCTACTTCGCTGGAACCATCCAGTGTCAGCCATACTACCTTGGGGACTAGTTATTTCACTGATAGTAGCTACAGGTCTTGGGATATCAGGATGGTATGGTGGAGAGCTAGTATACCGTCACAAGATATCAGTTATCGGTAACGGTAGTCGTAGCGAACCGTAAAAAACAGAGTTTCTAGTTTTTGGAGGTGCCAAACATGAAAAAGTTACTTGTTTAACTTTTAAATTTTGGCGCCTCTAGTACCATAAAGTCAAAATAAACTTGAAGCTTTAATGTAATCCTCTCTTTGCTCGCGTCACGGTGAGCATTTTTTTTTGCTCGTAGTAAGGATTTCAGTCCTTCCCATAAATTGGGTGGAGAAACAAAACAGAAAATTATGCTTAAAAGAGTCCAAGTAAAACCAAACTCCAAAACACCGAAAATTATCTCTGAAGAAGACGGTAGCCTAACAGTATACCTAAAATCACCTCCTGTAGATGGTAAGGCAAACGAAGAATTAATCAAAACGCTAGCTGAAAAATATAACGTTCCTAAATCTCACGTCACTATCAAGTCCGGTTTATCCGCGCGGCAGAAGCTAGTTGAAATTGATACTGTCATAGTAACCCTAGTTTTTACCGTATTTTTGAAGACCGTTTACTCTTCTGTAATGTCAATGTATCCTGGTTGATTTTTGACTCGCTCGATCCAAGCGCCGATAGCAGGAAAATCTGTTAAATCATAACCACCTTCAGGCGCCACATGCGTGTATGCAAATAAGCTGATATCTGCTATCGAATAACGACCTCCAACAAAAAAAGTATTGGAAAGTAAATGATTTTCCATTATTCGCAGCGCTGTATAACCATGTTCGTGTCGTTTTTGAATTTCTGGATGATATTGCTCGTGAGTTCGGAGAATAGAAATCCAAAATCTTGGTGTTGCAATGTAAGGTTCATGGCTAAACTGCTCAAAGAACAACCACTGTATAACTTGAGCGCGCTGCCATCGGTCATATGGTAAAAACTCAGTACCTTCGCTAAGGTAAATTAAAATAGCATTTGATTCAGCTAAGTACTTACCATTTGCTACTTCTAACACTGGAATTTTACCATTTGGATTTTTGCTCAGAAAATCTGGACTCCGGGTCTCACTCTTGGTTATATCCAAGTTTACTCGCTCAAAAGGTATCCCCAGTTGTGTTAGTAAAAGCCGTATCTTATAACCATTCCCAGAAGGTAAAAAATCGAACAAGCGCAGTGTTTCCATGCCATGAAATTGGGATGAAGTTTAAATTTTTAAGAAGGCGGAAAAAACTCTATATTATCAGATTTATTCGATAATTAGGTTAAAATAATATTTATACCTTCGATAAGGTATAAAAAAGAGAGAATTATCTCGAAAATGTAATATTTAATTTGCGTATTTAGAGAATAATTTTGAGCAAGGTGGTAAGTAAAATTATGTGTGGAAGATTTACTCTAACACGATTCGAGCAAAATTTAGCTGATGTTTTTAATTTGACGGACCTTCCAGTTTCAAAGCCGCAATATAACATCGCACCCACGCAACAAGTGTTAACAGTTCTACAAGATGGAGTTTCCGTAACTCGCGCGTTAAAATCATTACGTTGGGGGTTAATACCGTCATGGTCAAAAGACCCTAGCATGGGTCAGAAGTTGATCAACGCGAGGTCAGAAACGGTTGCCGAAAAACCATCATTTCGTTCGGCATTTAAGAAACGTCGGTGTTTAGTCGTTGCAGATGGGTTTTACGAGTGGCAACGTACAGAAGGAAAAAAACAGCCTTTTTATTTTCAGCTTCAAGAGAAAAAACCATTTGGTTTTGCTGGGTTATGGGAGCAATGGCAGTCACCAGAGGGTGAAGAAATTGATACATGTACAATTTTGACAACGAGCGCGAATGAACTGATGGTGCCAATACACGACCGGATGCCAGTAATATTAAGACCAGAAGATTACGATTTGTGGCTTGACCCACAAGTACAGGACTCAAAAATGTTACAACCACTATTGCAGCCATTCTCAGCCGAAGCAATGACGGCATACCCAGTTAGCACCGTTGTCAACAGCCCTAAGAATAATATTGCAGAATGCGTGGCGCCTGTAGCGGCAAGTTAATTAAACCTGCCCTTACAATATTGATAAAGCCACAATTTAATTAAATTCTTAAGCCCTTAGCCGAACCAAAAAGAGGCGGATATGCCAAGAACCCAGAAAAACGATAACTTTATCGATAAATCCTTTACAGTAATGGCGGATATCATCCTCAAGATACTGCCAACAAACAGAAAAGCCAAAGAAGCTTTTGTATACTACCGTGATGGAATGTCGGCGCAGGCAGAAGGTGAGTATGCCGAAGCTTTAGACTATTACAACGAAGCGCTACAGCTCGAACAAGACCCCCAAGACCGCAGTTACGTTCTTTACAACATGGGGTTAATTTACGCAAGTAATGGTGACCATGAAAAAGCTTTGGAATATTACCATCAAGCAATCGAGTTGAACCCGCGAATGCCTCAAGCTTTGAATAACATTGCTGTGATTTACCACTTCAAAGGCGAAAGAGCCAAGGAAGCAGGAGACCTCGACGGTGGGGAAGTGCTGTTTGACCAGGCAACCGATTACTGGATACGCGCGATTCGTTTGGCGCCCAATAACTACATCGAAGCACAAAACTGGCTCAAGACTACCGGACGCTCCCAACTTGACATATTCTTTTAAAAGTTGAAAGTGCTGAGTGCTGAGTGCTGAGTTAAAATTCTTAACTCTTTTCCTCAGCACTCAGCACTCATTACTCATAACTAAAAATATGATTGATCGCGAACTAGTACATAAAGTAGCATTCCTCGCGCGCTTAGAATTAACACCCGAAGAGGAGGAGCAATTCACAACGCAATTGGGAAGTATTTTAGAATATGTAGACCAACTAAGCGAACTAGATGTTACCGATGTCCCGCCAACCACGCGCGCAATTGATGTTAGTAACGTAACGCGCGCAGATAATCTACAGCCTTATCCCGAACGTGAAGCAATTCTCACAGGGGCGCCTTCTCAAGAAGGTGATTTTTTCAAAGTGCCTAAAATATTAAATCCTGAGTAGGGAAGGTAAGGTGGGCAGTGCCCACCCTACGATTAGGACTTTTTTACCTTATTAGGCACAGAGAGCGCAGAGAAAGAGATTAAGTCGCGTATTTGACGCTACATCCATAAGGTTGTGTTGTAGATGTTTTTACTGCTTCACCTTTAAGGACGCTATTTACAGCCGCACGCACATAGTTATTGGCTGTTTTTGCATCTTGAGGATTTTTTGAAGAGTTATCGTCAATGGCGCCCGTGTATTGTAGTGAGAGGCTTATAAATTCGGGATTTTTTTGAGATGTGTGTACACCGTAGCCTTATCAAGGGGGGTTGGGGGGATTAAACAATCCTATAGAAAGATGACTTAAACACCACAACCTGCATCAATAAATGAAAGACAGGCGCCCACTAATTATATTTGCAGGTAGGTTAAACAATATGGGTTTAGGAATTCTCAAAGACGGAAAATGGATACCAGAGCGCGAGCAAGAAGACACAGAAGGTAAATTTATCCGTCCATCTACCACATTCCGCGACAAAATCACCGCAAATGGTTCCAGTAAATTCAAAGCAGAACCAGGAAGATATCATTTGTATATATCATGGGCATGTCCGTGGGCTTGTCGTACAGCCATTTTACGAGAACTCAAAGGACTGCAAGACGCTATTAGTATGTCAGTAGTAGCAGCAGAAATAAAAGAAAACAGTTGGGAATTTACAGACGAACCAGGCGCCATACGCGATACAGTAAACAACGCTGAGTATCTATGGCAAATTTATATTAAAGCCGACCCTAATTACAGTGGTCGTGTTACAGTACCCGTATTATGGGATAAACAAACTTCGACAATAGTAAATAACGAATCGCGCGAAATCATCAGAATTTTAGATACAGAATTTAACGAGTTCGCACGCCAAGATATTGATTTCTATCCAAAACATCTACAAGACAAAATAGACGAAACCATCGAAAAAATATACCAACCAATAAATAATGGCGTATACCGAGCAGGTTTTGCTACATCTCAAACAGCATACGACGAAGCAGTTACAGAATTATTCACAGCACTAGACCATTGGGAAAAAGTACTAGAAACACAGCGTTATTTATGCGGCACCCAAATTACCGAAGCAGACTGGTGCATATTCACAACTCTATTTAGATTTGATGCAGTATATTACGTTCACTTCAAATGCAACATCAACCGCATCATCGACTACCCAAATCTGTGGAACTACCTTAAAGAATTATATCAATACCCAGGAGTCAAAGCAACCTGTAACCTCGACCACATCAAACGCCATTATTACAAAAGTCATCCCAAAGTCAACCCCACCCGCATCGTGCCCAAAGGACCAAACATAGATTTCGAGGCGCCTCACAACCGTGATAGCTTATCAGAAAAAAATGGAGTTAAAAATTAAACTACCCCTCTTGTGGAACTATCTTGTGGAACTATCTTGTGGAACGGGCATCCCTGCCCGTCCTACAAAAAATTAAATACTTATCATTTAAAATAACCCTAGATATTTGTTTTGCATTCGCAACCCGCCAGATATATTCAAATCCAAGACTAATAGCAGTACGTTTTACAACGCTAAATAAATCAAGTTTATTGTCAGTCAAAAAATAATTTAATTAATAAAGGGTATAGAGTAAATAGTCGTAAAAATACTGATGACGGGAGAGCGGTTTGCCTTCGTAATTTAGAAAGATAACATTGTCTTTTATCATTAATTGTTGCATAGCTAAGTTTCAGTCCCGAAGACGGGATTCGTAATTTAGAAAGTCCAGTCAGTAAAGAATAGCTTGAAATAAAGACTTGTTTCAGTCCCGAAGACGGGATTCGTAATTTAGAAAGGGAGGGGGTTTGTTTGTGTACATAGACACTATACGTTTCAGTCCCGAAGACGGGATTCGTAATTTAGAAAGACAAACGCCTGCTCTATTGGAAGTCCAACTTGTTTGGTTTCAGTCCCGAAGACGGGATTCGTAATTTAGAAAGGATAAACCGGGTATTGGATTAATGGAAAAAATAAGTTTCAGTCCCGAAGACGGGATTCGTAATTTAGAAAGTTAAATCCCGCTCTTTTGATGGAAACACAGGCATCTTTCAGTCCCGAAGACGGGATTCGTAATTTAGAAAGTCAAAATTGTCACGTTTAAATTTACCCATTGAAAGTTTCAGTCCCGAAGACGGGATTCGTAATTTAGAAAGCGGCGCCGTTGAGGTAAAGGGGTCAGATACTGATAAGGTTTCAGTCCCGAAGACGGGATTCGTAATTTAGAAAGGAACTTGTTGGCGCCTGACTTTCAATTGCCTTGACCTGTTTCAGTCCCGAAGACGGGATTCGTAATTTAGAAAGCAAAAACTGGTGTGTTCGTAAAAGATTTTTCGTCAAGTTTCAGTCCCGAAGACGGGATTCGTAATTTAGAAAGGAAATAATTCGATATTTTTATTTGTATAAAATTGACGTTTCAGTCCCGAAGACGGGATTCGTAATTTAGAAAGGAAAAATGGGCTGGGAATTAGTTGGTATCAACGTTTCAGTCCCGAAGACGGGATTCGTAATTTAGAAAGCTGAAAACTAACCCGACCAATTGGTCACTTAGTCAGGTTTCAGTCCCGAAGACGGGATTCGTAATTTAGAAAGGGTATCAGTAGCAAGGCGAACTACCTTAAAAGGTGAGTTTCAGTCCCGAAGACGGGATTCGTAATTTAGAAAGTTGGAACTATGGGGAAGAGATAGTAACGCCTCTAAAGTTTCAGTCCCGAAGACGGGATTCGTAATTTAGAAAGGTTACAGTTCCAATCGAACAAATAGAGGATTATTTAGTTTCAGTCCCGAAGACGGGATTCGTAATTTAGAAAGCTGGAATAGATATTTTCATAGCAACAAGGCTGATAGAACGTTTCAGTCCCGAAGACGGGATTCGTAATTTAGAAAGAACTCGGTTCCGCTTCCTCCACCTGTTAACGTTGAAAGTTTCAGTCCCGAAGACGGGATTCGTAATTTAGAAAGGATTAGGTGGTGCTTTAGGTTTTGAGTCATCATCATGTTTCAGTCCCGAAGACGGGATTCGTAATTTAGAAAGTATTGAATATGCAAAAGCTAGAAGTGTCTATCTTTAGTTTCAGTCCCGAAGACGGGATTCGTAATTTAGAAAGCCCGCGCGCTATAACCCTTACAGGGTAACCATTCTACAGTAAGTTTTGGCAGACCTGATTTTGAGGTTTATTTCAGCCGCACTTATTGAGAGTATTTAGCATTAGCTAAAGAATCTCAAATGCTCAAACTATTGAATTGTCTAGGTTCTGGGCTTTTTGGCAGAACCCCTAGGGTTTTTGACCTCGCTTTGGTTTGCCAAACGTCAAGCTGATAGCTTAATCATAAAACGATTACTTGTTCTTGTCTAGGTTTTTCTGAACCATATGTAATTGTGCGTTTGACTGCACCTGCATCTAGTACATAAACTCGTACAGAATCTTCCTCTGGTTTAATTAACTTTTCGATTTTTATTTGCAGTTCAGTAAATTTTACCGTGGTTAAAAAGCACTCAAATACGCTGTACTGTGTCCAATTGCCAAAACCTGTAAGCATTTTATGCAAACGAGTCCGGCGCCTATTCGCGGCTTTGTTATCGGGTAAATCGTAAATAATCAGGTAAAACAGTGTACTCATTATAGTTAAAATAGGGTAAATTAAATTCTTAAAAGCCTCTCTCCTTGAAGGGAAGAGGTTTGGAGGGGAGTTTCTAGCGCAAAGCCAAAGGTTTATAAGGAATTCCCTCTTGTAAATGCCGACTTAATAACCGTGCTTGCAGTTCTATCGCGCGTCGATAGGTACATCGGTAATCAAAGACTGGATGCTTAAATTCATCTTTCATTTTCCGCTCAAACGCTTCTATAAAGCACTTTCTCGCTGATTCTGATAACCGATAGGCGCCTAGGCTTTCAGTAAAATCTTGAGGTTGAATTTCTCGCTTACTCAAAACTCCTAACACAACATTATCAGCAACTAAGGCGCGGAATTCCTCCATCAAATCAAGTACCATTGAAGGTTGACCGTGATGTACTTCATGTAAATAGCCAATATAGGCATCGAGTCCAGCAATGTGAACCGCAGCTGTTACCTGGGTTCTTAACAAAGCGTAGGCAAAACTTAATAGTGAGTTTACAGGGTCAGTCGGTGGATTTCGATTTCGACCGTTAAAAGTCCATTGTTTACCAACCATGCGGTTCCAACAAGCAAAATACTCTCGTGCTGCTAAACCTTCAACTCCTCGAACTTGGTCTATAGTCTTTTGAGTTTTAACTAAATTTTTACGCTCTTTGAGAGGATTGTTTCGCTCGTTATGGCGATACAGTACATTATATTGATTGTGAATTTTGGTTGTAACTATTGCTTTGACTAATTCCAGGCGCCGCTCTGCATCATTATAAACTTGGTATTGCGCCAGTCTTAATTGACCATTACGCGAGTGTCCCGGAAGTGCAGAACCTAAGTATTTACCAAATGGCGAAAGGTAATGTATAGGCATTCCAAGTTCTAAAGCATATACTAAGGCATCTCCGGTAACTTGAGGATTACCCATCAGTACAACTTGCTCTATTGTTTGTGCAGGAATACTCTTTTTACTCCAAGTTCCATCTTCTTGTTTAAGTGCAACAGTAAATGCTTCGTAGTTTTTACTGAGAACCGCTTCAGGTTGAGTAACGTAAAGAACTGTCATATTGATTTTAAATTTGGGGTAGGTTAGACGTGCGTAATGCTTTAACTTCAAAAGGCAAACAAATTCTCTGTAAGCTGCATGATTGACACTTTTTGGTATTATCAATTGGAGAAGGCATGGCGCCATTTGCAGCATTTTGAGCAAGTAAAACTGCCTGTTCAGTTGCTTGTCGAAGTTGAGGTGTAAAAGCTACTGTTTGTCTTCTTCTATTGGTGTGGTAAAAAATATCACCGTAAGGAATGCTGCGTCCGGTGCGTTCTTCTATACACATAGCAGCAGCACAAAGTTGAAAATGGTCGTTAAGATGTTGTGCCATTTTGCCTTTTTTATATTCGACTGGCACAAGTTGACCGTTACATTCTTCAACAGCATCGATAATTCCAGCAACTTTTAGTCTGTCACTCCACACCCATTGTTGCTGCCTAATTACCGTATCACCTTCTGTAATGATATTTTCTTCGTTAATATTGCGGTGAATATGGCGCCCTAATATAATATGTTCGTTGTCTTCCATTTCGCCTAACACATATTCTAGATAAAATCGGCGCGCGCAATATTCCCAAGCGTTTAGATAAGCTAGAGGTAAATAGTTTTCTATCATTGTTATTCGTGATTATTATTGTAGGTTAGGCGTCTCGCCTGACCGCCTGACCGTCTGCACAGGCGAGACGCCTATGCTACGACGTGTGTAGAATTGTTCTTCCCATTCCCATTGTGGTTTTGCGACCGACTCCAGAAAAACAGGCAAAATGTGCTAAGACGGTAGCAATTTTGGCTTGTTCTGCATCTGCAAAACGGTATTTTACCCTACCTTCGGCGCCTATTTCTCCTCCTCCTTCCATTTTCATAGCGTAGGTTTTGAGTTCGTAGGCAGATACTAAACCGTTCCATTCCACTGGGGAGAAGTGCAAGTTTTCGGGGGCAAATTTATTCCAGCGTCGTAGTAAACCATTAAAAACTAGTTCTAATAATGGGAAAGGTTGAATGTGTTTGCCTTGTTTAAAACTTGTAGGGGTAACAAATTCTAATTCGATAAAGTTCTGAACAGGTACTTGCATGAGCTTTTCATAGCTGGTTGTTTGCACTACGTCAACCCATGCATTTAACCTACAAGGTATTCCCACAATATTTATCTCGTTGCCCAAATCTTTACTCATTCCCCATAGTAACGGCGCCAGTAATTCTTTTTGTAACAAGTTGATTTTGAGCAATATCTTTTTAGCAGAGCAATATTCTATCCCTGTAGTTATTGGTAAGTTTTCTTGTTCGTGCAAAGTTTGTGCCAAAGCTGGGTCTGTGTTGGCAAACCAAGCAAAACACAAAGCATGAACCGCGCGTGCAATGGTAGGTGGAAGAGGACTAACAGGATTAATTGAGACTTGAATGCTATGTAAAGAATTGTTGTTTGCTTCTACTCCTGTTAATTCATAAAGCTTTTGGCGCCATTCGACCAAATTATTACTACCAATTTGCCGTACAATAGATTGCATTAAGTCTTCATACAAAGCAGGCTGTGGTAGTACTGGCATAATTTTGGTAACGCCATCTACATAACGTAATGGTATCCAAGCTGGAGATAATTCAGGCAACCAAGATGTTAACGGGGTCGCGTCAGATACAGCTTGGGTTGACCGTAAAACAACGCTTAGTCCAGCAAATTTAGTTTGAGTATCTTTGGTAGAAGTCATAACGGGCGCCAGTAGCTCGAAGTTGTAAAGGTAAATATCCAGGTTCTATTATCCTGTCTTTATGGAGTTGAGCTTTTTCTGTGGAGAAAGGATTTATACGGTTAAAAGTCGTTTTTTTACCTAGGTCATCCATTGGTTGGATAGTAAAGCTGGTGTTAGGGTCTGGTGTAAAGACAGGTTCCGAAGTTTGTTGAGTGGCGCCGGGTAAAAACTGAAAAAAACAACCTCGTTTACCGAAATAATTAATTTGGGCAAATAGCTGTGTGAGTTCGTCGAGTCGCGTTGTCTCACCACAGCAAATTTGTAAGTTTCCCTGTAAATGTATCCATTCCCGAAATACAAAACCATCTTGCATGGGTATAGTGGGACGACTTTTATCGGCTTTATCTGCTGTTTGGTCATAATAACGCAGTTTGTAACCGTTGCGATTTACCACCAACTGCTCTGGAGGCATCACATATATACGTAAATCCCGAATCCAAGTAAACTGGTTTTTAATCCAAGAGTCAAAGTCATGTTGATGGTTTTTTCCCTGTGTTTCAAGCAGCACTTTTAATAGTGCCATTTTAATAGTGTATGGAGTTGGCACTAAGTTCGAGCGCGCGGCCATACTTGTAGCATCAGAACGTTTCAGGGAAAATAAACTTACAGGTAGATATGTAACGATTAACCATTTATTCAATTGCTTCAGCATTCTCGCTCTCCCAAGGCTGCGCTTGTGCAATAATAGTTTGAATTTGTTCGGCAAATTGCGCCATTGATTCAAAATCAAAGCAGCGAA
Organism: Calothrix sp. CBUCES-K 9914; assembly: GCF_059640475.1. Lineage (NCBI taxonomy): Bacteria > Bacillati > Cyanobacteriota > Cyanophyceae > Nostocales > Calotrichaceae > Calothrix > Calothrix sp. CBUCES-K 9914. Next base: position 11,551 of record NZ_JBXXZH010000039.1, on the reverse strand, counting down.
TAGTATCGGCGCCGTTAAGATTATTCAAGGTATCAGCCAAGCTGTGAATTTGACGATGATAGTCTGTCTCTAAAGGACTAAGCATAGGCGCCGGACAGCGACGAGTGCTTACAGTAATTACTCCTTCAAAATAATCAGGGTGAGGTAAATTTGTATTACGCTTGGCGCCATTTGGTTGCATATATGTATAAAGTACACTCTTGAGCAAAGCATCCAAACGTTTTTTCCGCTCGGCACCATCAATGCTATAGCTGAAATTATGGGGGTTGTAGCCAATACGGAAAGCTTCAATATTTAATACAGTCGCGTATAAACCCGAACTTACCTGCACATTATATGGAGTCGGATTTTCAACACCATATTTAGCATGAAAGTAACTCTGTGTTTTTACAAAAGTAGGTAAACCAACAATGGCGCCGAACTCAATAGCAGATTCACGCTTGAGAGTTTGCCCTCCTTTAACCGTCACCATAAACCCTTCCAAGTCGCTAATAGTGCAGCATTGCAGGACTTTATTAGTTTTGGCGCCTAAATCAGTATCTTTGTCAGTAAATATGGGTAAATTTTTCTCAATATCATAGCCTATTCTATCAGGATTAAATAGCTTACCACCTTCAGATAAACTTAAACCTTCTTCGATTGCAACTCTATGTAAATGTTCAGCTTGGATATGTTTGAGCATATCACCAGAAACACCATTTACATATTCCGGTTCGTTCATACCTTTTTGAATAATATAAAAGCGACGAGTCAAAGATTGATTTCCCTCGTTACCTTCATTATTCAAAGCATGAAGTTGCCAAGATAGTAAACCGCTGATAGAAATAGAGTAAGCAACAAAATTTGTGTTTTTCATGATTTTATTGGGTGAAAATGTAAAGACGTTAAAAATTTAATCCCCCCAACCCCCCTTATTAAGGCGGGGACTTAAACTTCCCTCTTGTTTCTAATTATTAAGAAGAACTAAAATATTCCTTCTTGTTCCCCCCTTCCATGCGGGGAGTTAGGGGGGATCAGTTATGCCAAAATGCAATTTATAAATCCACAATTCGTTTAATTTACGCATTCAACTAAACTTTCCTCTATTTGCTCTTTCTCATCCTTTGGTTTACCCCAACCTTTTGCATATCCATAAGCAATTAAAAGATTAGCCACCAAACTAGACCCATGTTTCTCAACTAAATTAATTAACCTATTTAAATCATCTTTAGTTGTCCAAATGCGGCGAGACTTTTTCTGTGTACGTAAATCATCGTCAATGCGTAGATTCTCATTCTCATAACTAGCAAGAAAAGACATGATTTCAATAATAAAATCCTTCTTAGAACCAGATTGACTACTTAAACGCTGTGCCAAACCGTAAATTCTCTCCCAACCAGTATCTTTACTTTGATTCTCTTTATCACGAATAGTACCAGCATAAACAGTAGCACTATTAATTGCTTTTGCAATATTTAAAAATCCTGGGTCTTGCGTAATTTCTGTTAAAGACCAATCTCGGTCATCTTGACGATACTTATTATTATTCAAATTTCTTATCATTAAATTGAGTCCCCGTTTAGAAAAAAGTGCCACTCTACTATCGGCGCCTGCCAATTTCTTAGTAATATAATCGGCATAGCTAACTTGGAAGCGAAAGAACTGGTATAAATCATTGCCAGTGATAAAGTCTCGATATGCAGCAATTAATTCACCATGACCTTCATCAACAGAAAGCGCGCGGATTACAGTTAAATGTTCATTCAATACATTTTGATAATCAAGTAACTCATCATAGTCAGAAGGACATATCCAAGCGGGAAGTCCTAAACTAAAGACTTCTTTAACTCCATATACTTGACCCTTAGAACCAAAATGAGTCCCTGCAAAGTTACTGACAAAGTGATTCACTGGTTTATCCCAGTCGTCAAAATCATTATCTGCTGCTGCACAATGATGATTAAGTAATTCCTGACAAAACCGCAATACTAACTCAGCGTCAAACCGCGCGGCACCATGTCCACCTCCAGGTGAATGCATTAATAGTTTCTTTAAAACATCCTCATATTTACTCAAAGATATATCATGAGGTTGTAGCGCAACGAGGCGCCAGTCATAAACACGTTCAGCAACTTTCACCCGTTCAGCAACACCAAAGTTAAATAACCCATTAGCAATTAACCATAAACTCAACCAATCTGTTTTTTGTGAATCAACTTTATTACTATCCGCTTTGACTCTATTTACTCCCTGTACAGAAGTAGGTAAATAAACCTTAACCGCGCTAGCATCAGGTAACTTACATCCAGTCGCAGTTTTAAACAACTCTGCTACGAGAGCAGTTGTCGCATTCTCCTGACTAAAACCTTGGAATAGCGCAACAATTAAGGCACCGAAATAATCCCTAAGTTCCCAACCAGCTAGCCATAACTCATTATGGTTACGGTCATGACGCATCGAAGTTAAGATGGCGCCATTCTGAGTTCTAGGGTCTGGAGGTTGTGGTGATTCTTCCGTTCGTTGAACTTTACCTCGTTGTTGAAACATATACTCGCGGTAAACCTTGCGAGCTTCATTATGTTCAACAGTATTAAAAATGTTCACCTCCTCTGGTATCTTAGTAATATCTGTCTTCTGTCCCTTTACTGGTGGAAAAGCAGAACTATAGCTGATTTTGGCTATAGGTTCTATGTTCACAGCCTTTTTGAACTGGATACAATAGCGCGTCCCCTCATCTATAAGTTGAATTTGGCTTTTTTGGTTAGTTTGCTTGAGAGCGTATTCAGTAACGCGCGCTACACCCAAAGTGAAAAACGTGTCAGCGTAGTTACCATAGCTCTTTGGAATTAGTAATCGTAACATTTGGCTCGGCGCCTGGATTTATTTACTTTTGAATATAATACACCCTACCTGGAATAGGGGTCTTCCTAATGGTTCGCGTCATTAATTTTGGGTTGTAGCACGGGCATCCTCGCCTGTGCAGTGATATGGTTTTTTTACCACACGCGATTGTAGAGACGCGATTGTAGAGAGGCGATTAATCGCGTCTCTACAGGAATAAACCACAAAGGGCACAAAGGTAGGATACCGAAGAGAATTATAAAAGTGTGTATTTTAACCCACATTCCGCACTTCAAGTTGAAGTACAAAAGATTACAAGCAAGGAAAAAGTAAAAAATTAGGATAATAAAGAAATAGAGTGCTAAACGAATATATTTTTAAAAATAAATAATAAAAGATAAAAGATTTGACCCATAAAAGAGATTATACAAGCACTAAAATTTGAGGAGCAATTACTGTTCCTTTGAATGTTGATAAATTTTATTTGCATCTCTTATCTTGTTTAACTTAAGAACGCAAATAATATTTTTGACAAGATGATGGTAAACAACTCAAAATAAAATGGCGTTCTGATGTTAAATTAAAGATTTGATTAATACCATCTAAAATTAAAATGTGAATTCCTTGAAAACATTGAAATACCCATCTTAATGTCGGAGATAAAGTTAGCTTTCCTAATTGGTTCTTGATTCCGATTTTGATTCTTTTTAAGCTATTTCTCAGTTCCCTTTGACCAAGGTTATAGACTAGCAAACATAAAGACATTAAAAATAGCATTGTCTCTATTCTTTCAGGATTTTCAACGAAAAAACTATCAGCAAAAAATTAGGTTTATTTCTTAATATCGATTTACTCATATTTCACATTCATCAAATTTATTGTAACATTTGTAACTCATATAAATAATTTCAATTATAATACTTATGTCAAATAAAATACATAACTATTTGGGGTAATATAGATTCTATTTTCTGCTTATGTGGCTTTGTTCTAAAAAAGAAGCTCTTTAACGCTTTCTAGTAGCGACCAAAACAATTCCATTACACAGGCTCTTTCATTCTAGGCACCATCCAGTAATTACATGTTAATAATATTTTTTTACGTTAAAATACTTGTACACATAGTTATATTTTTTATAAATTATACTTAATAGATATCTTTTTTTGTTGTTATTTTTGTGCGTTTTTTATTTTATTTCTACGAGTTTTCATGCTCAATACAGGATATAAGCTTACTTAAAAATTCTTAGTATGTTTATTTACTAATGCCAGTAAGTGGTCATGTAATATTTTATGCGACATTCTGAAGTGCGGAATATAGGTTTTAATATAGATTTTAAATTACTTAAGCTTAAAAATCATATTTAAACTCTTTCTCTCTTCCTTTGCGCTATGAAGCGTCCTTTGCGGTTCGTATCATAAATTTAATTTTTACAGATTATGAGCAGAGTGCTATGGTAAGTTTTCAGTCCCGATAACAGGATTCGTAAATTTGAAAGGAAGTACGCGCGGGTCGTAAATGGTTAAGCGAAGAGTTTCAGTCCCGATAACGGGATTCGTAATTTAGAAAGAGCGAATAACCACCGCTATATCAGAATTTCTTTTGTAATGTTTCAGTCCCGATAACGGGATTCGTAATTTAGAAAGTCAAGTGGAGCTTTTACAAGGGTCGCTTATGTAAGGTTTCAGTCCCGATAACGGGATTCGTAATTTAGAAAGTTGAACGCAAAGAGCGCCTTTTTAGTGCTTACCAGTCCGTTTCAGTCCCGATAACGGGATTCGTAATTTAGAAAGGAATTGGTTGACCCAATCCCAGGAAGGCGCCACCAATGTTTCAGTCCCGATAACGGGATTCGTAATTTAGAAAGCATATCAAAAATCCAATTCAACGCGGCCATCAATAATGTTTCAGTCCCGATAACGGGATTCGTAATTTAGAAAGAAAATGCTTTTGGTATTTAAGTATGGCGGAATTTGGAGTTTCAGTCCCGATAACGGGATTCGTAATTTAGAAAGTCAAGGTAGACAAGAGGACTATCTAACAATTTGCTATGTTTCAGTCCCGATAACGGGATTCGTAATTTAGAAAGTCGCGTTGATTTGAGTTAGTGTCGATGAGCTTAGAGTTTCAGTCCCGATAACGGGATTCGTAATTTAGAAAGCTTGTTCTTTAAAGTTAACATCGTATGTCTGCAAGTTTCAGTCCCGATAACGGGATTCGTAATTTAGAAAGCCCTTTCCGTCTGGGTCATCGCTATAAGGTTTGTCGTTTCAGTCCCGATAACGGGATTCGTAATTTAGAAAGACCGCGCGCTGCAACCCTTGCGTAGTAAGCATTCTGTAAAGGTTTTTGGCAGACCTCAAAATCAGGTTCATTTTAGCCGCGCTTATTGCAACTAATTACTGATAACAGAGAAATGCTAAACGCTGTAATTATTATGTTGTCTAGGTTCTGGGGATTTTGGCAGAACCCCTAGGGTTTTTGCCCTCGCTTTGGTTTGCCAAACGTCAAGCTGATTGCTTAATCATAAGGCGAGATGTTGCTTTTGTCTAGCTTAATGTAACAATTGTACAGACCTTTGGTCACACAGGCGCAGTGCCCTAACTATTAATAGATATAGTTGAAAGTATTCTAGTTCGTCGTTGGCAAATTTGTTTAAGTCGAGTTCTTTGAGTGAGTAGAGGTTTTGTTTTAATTTGGGTTCAGATAAGGGTAAGGTTGTTGGTAAAAATCGTTTCATGTTTCGCCAGCTTTGAGTTATTGCTTTGTGTGCTTCTTTCTGTAGCTCTATGGTGCGAAGCTTTGCTATGTCTTGACTATTCCATCCACTTGCCCAAGCTGAGTGATGGCGCCCTGTTGACATAATTACTGTGTAGCATATGTGTTTAATTTGCTCAGTATCAGCATCAAATTCGGCGCCTAGTAGTGGAGCTAGAGATTGTTTGAGAATTTCGTGTGCGAGGAAAGCGCTTTCGACTGCGTGGTTGGGACGTTTGTTTTTACGTTCGTAAGTTTTTAGCGCTTGGTACTGCTGTTTGTCTTCTGGGTCGTAGTCTGTATGTGCTAGTAGGTGGTTTCTGGGATTGGTTGCTTTAAATTGTTGATGAGCTATTTGTTGCCATCCTAGCATGACTTGCTGCCATTTGGTTTGGAGTTTGCCTAGGTCATGGGTAAAGATTGCTAAAAAGACTAAGATTTCAAATAATGCTTCTGTTTGATTTTGTGTTGCGTCAGGAAAGATTTTTGCTTTGATGAATTTTCCACCTGCTGTTAATAGTTCTTCCCGCGCGCTAATATACGTGATTTTTTCAGAAGCACCGTTTTTGATGATAGTGGTTGTAAAAGGTTGGCGCCAGCATTTCCACATTAACACTAAGTGCCCTACATAATTATCCATTTTGTAGCAGTACTGGCTAGTGGCTTTTTTTTCTGGCTTTGCTGGTGATTCAAAACCGTTACCAAATATATCTATACCTATTTGTAATCCAATTTGCTCATCGTAGGCAATATATCTAGGGTTTACTAATATCCGAATGCTGCTAATTAAGAAATCACGCGAAGTTATTGGTGTACAATTAGGTTCTGCGTAAGTTTCTGATTTAGATGCAGGCGCCTCAATTCGTTTAAAAATCCAATCAGTGCCAAAGTCTAGACTGGCTTTAAAATCATGCCAAGCTTTACACAAAGTAGAGACAGGAACCGAGAAAGGCAGTAATTTATTAGGGTCAATAGTTTCTGAATCTCCAAAATCTGTAATAATTGAGTTATCCCAAGTAAAAATACTGCGACTATCAACATTTCGTATCAACTCGCGCGCAGTATGTTCTTCTCCTTTAAAAACAGCATTCTCAAAATGTTTCTCAAACTCCATGCGATTATCTTGTCTACGCTTTTGTTCGAGCGAATCTTCTTGTGTGTGAACTTGATTTATCCATTGTTCCTCAAGTCTAAAACCAACGTTTTGATTTACTATCCCGGAATTTGTATGTGTTTCTAACACTTGCCATGTTAGCTCACATGTTTCTTTAGGATACGGCAAAAAGCTGATTTTGTTATCTTGATTATCTTCTGGGTCAATATCTGCCTCAGCTAATTCTATATTTTCTTGATTAACTTCCACCGAACGATAAACAAATACTTCACCATATTCACCCGCAAACCTCGCACAACGTCCCGCGCGTTGTAATAATGAGTTCATTGGGCAAAGCTGAACATGCATAACTTCACACGTAATATTGATCCCCGCTTCTATAACTTGTGTAGATATTAAAACTTCGCAGGCGCCTTCATCATGTAACTTCCAATTTTGAGCAAATTTTTCCTTTAAATCAGACTCTTTTGCCGCACGATGTTCGGGTAAAAATCTTGAGTGAAGCAAGGTAATATTTAACTCAAAGTCAAAGTCGAGTGCTTCTAAGTCTTTATATAATGCCTGTGACTGAGAGACAGTGTTACATATAACTATGACTCGCTTGCGTTCATGCGCGCGGATATCATCCCAAATAATTTGTGCTGTTAGTTGAGAAAGTGCGCGGAATGTTCGGCAACGGTTCGCTTCTATGAATTGTAGGTCGGTGTTTTGTATTTGAATAATTTCCATTGTTGATCCCCCCAACCCCCCCCTTAATAAGGGGGGCTAAGATTTGTTTATATATGAGACTAAGATTTGTTTATGTATAATGCTAAAATTTGTTTCCTTTCTTATTCCCCCCTTATTAAGCTGTCGTGTACACACAACTCCTTGGCATCGGGGGCAGGGGAGCAGGGAGGCAGGGGAGGGGTGATTTAGCCAAGTTTTTCTGTCGCTTTATTTAACTGTTGGCACCTCCTTAATTTGTTTGTCGGGCTTGGGAGTTCTAAGAGCAGTATTGAAAGTAAACTAGTTAATATCAGCTTTTTTAGAGAGGCATAAGCGATGGATAACCCAATTCTGGTTCACGCTCAAAACATTCAAGCAACCGCATTTGGAGACTTAATGTTGGAAAAAAGGGGGCGGCATTGTATGATTCAATGCTGCGACACCAGTCTGTAAATATTCGACAAATAAGTCGAAATCGAGCAGAACAAATAGGATACTATCGTTTTTTGGAGAACTCAAGTGTGACAGTATCTGAATTAACACGTAGTCTTTCCGACCATTGCAGTTTACAAGTCGAAGGGAAACATGTACTAGCAATCAGTGATAGCAGCGAAGTTAACTTGCAGTCTCATGTGGGTAGGCTGAAGTTAGAAGATTTAGGCGTTGTTGGTAATAACAAAGATGTCGGTTTTTTGTAAGCGTTCAGGGGGCGCCGACAACAACAATGTTTATCCTCGCTTTCTCCAACTTTAGAAGGCACAACATGTAAACAACAAAACCCTTATCCGAGTGCTTCATTACCTTGGGCGACTTGGTTTATTGCCAGACTAGGTGGTTGGTCTGGTTACAGTTCCCAAAGGGAGCCAGGAATGCTTACTCTAATTCGGGGATTGAGACAATTTGAATCCATCTTTTTAGGATGGAAGCTAGCTCAACCCTTACCAGATAAACTTTGAGTCACCGTTTTTTAAATAGGCGTCCGAGTCAAGACCTATAATAAAGAGACAGTCTTGGAGGCTATTGATACTTTGAATGCAGCAAACCCAAGGAAAAGTAACTAGAGAAGCGATAAAAGAGCATAAAGATTTAGCGATTTATAAGATTGCTTATTCCGTGTCAATGGAAATTTTTGAGTTATCTAAAAAATTTCCTCCCGAAGAAAAGTCTGCTTTAACCAGCCAAATTCGTCGCTCTTCACGCTCTGTTTGCTCAAATCTAGCTGAAGCTTGGAGAAAAAGACGCTATGAGGCGGCTTTTATTGCAAAATTGAATGATAGTGAAGCCGAAGCTGCTGAAACTCAGACTTGGATTGATTATGCTGTCGATTGTGGTTATATTAGCTCAGATTTAGGACGAGAATTTTACGCTCGCTACAATCGAATTTTATCTGGTTTGGTTAATATGATTAATAATCCATCTCCTTGGTTAATTACTCGTAAATAGAAAAAATTTTAATACCCATTTTGGGCACTCCTCCGTCTCCTCCTGTTTTCTCCCAATGCCCGCCTCCCCTGCTCCCCTGCTTCAAAAGCCCCCCTTGCCAAGGAGTTGTGTGTACACGACAGCCTTATTAAGGGGGGCTAGGGGGGATCAAATTCTATAATATTTTTAATCTGACTTGCAAGCTCATCAGTTAAAGTAGCCGTCATCAACAGAAACGGTGAAATACCTTTAACCTGCTGCAATACTTTCAAAACAGTTGTAAAAGAGCGCTCAGGGTCAAGAAGGTGCAACTCATCGAACACCAAGTAAGACGCAAAGACGGCGCCAGCATTAATATTAGCAGAACCGCGACCAACCGAATAAGGGATATTTAAAAAGCTGCTCAACATTTGGTCAATAGTGCAAAAAACAATATCACCTTCAAAGCGAGGGTCTTCAGGGTTTTCCCCAGTTTGTAAAGTTACTACAACTTTATGAGGTAACTCATGAACCTGCAACCAACGCGCGACTAATTCCTCTGTTCTTTGACGCAAGCTATTGGCAAGCGTTCGCAAAGGAACAACGTAAATTAACTTATTAGGAAAATCAAGATTAAAGGTTTTAGCAAAGAGAAACGGTGCTATTGCAGTCTCAGTTTTTCCTGAACCAGTAGGCGCCCGAAGTAGAGTATTTTGTTGGTTGAGAATGCGAGTAATAGTTTGCGTTTGGAAAGCGCGCGGGTTATAGGTAGTGAGAGTTTGGAACAAATAGGGAATATCCATAAAATTAGACGCACTGTTTATCAAAAAAAATTACAGTATTTTACACTTTATTTAATTAATTGAAACATATTTATTTGGCTAATTTATAAATATATTTAATAGATTTTGTTGAATATTAGTGTACTTAATTTTGATAAAATCACATTATTGATTTAGTAATATCAGTATGATTGACCACGACCGACTGTTTAAAGAATTAATCTCTACATTTTTTGTTGAATTTTTAGAACTGTTTTTCCCACAGGTGTTAGCTTATACTGACATATCTTCAATAGAGTTTTTGGATAAAGAAATCTTTACCGATGTTACCGAAGGAGAAGAATACGAAACTGACATATTAGTAAAAGCACGCTTCTCTAATAAAGATGGGCATTTCTTAATTCATATTGAGAATCAATCATATAAACAAGGTAAGTTCGAGCGAAGAATGTATATTTATTTTGCTCTATTATCTCAAAAACACGCATTACCCGTGTATTCAATTGCCGTTTTATCTTACGAGAATCCACGCACAACACAATCAAAGATATATCGTGTTGATTTTCCTGATAAAACAGTTAATATATTCAATTTTGAAATAGTTCAACTCAACCAATTTAACTGGCGCAGCTTTTTACAGAAACAAAATCCTGTAGCTGCTGCACTAATGGCTAAAATGAATATAGCAGCTAAAGACCGTCCAAAGGTCAAATTTGAGTGTTTACGCTTGTTATCAACTTTACGTCTCGACAAAGCACGAACGAAAATGGTTTCAGGGTTCGTAGATACTTACCTCAAGCTAAACCAAGCAGAGGAACAAATTTTCCAGTCAGAAATAGTTAAACTAGAACCAGTTAAAAAGGAGGCAGTTATGGAAATCATTACTAGTTGGCAGTTACAAGGTAGAGAGGAAGGTAGAGAGGAAGGTAGAGAGGAAGGTAGAGAGGAAGGTAAACAAGAAGGAAAGTTAGAACTTGTCATGCGTCTGCTTAACCGCAAAATTGGTTTAATGGCGCCTGATGTAGAAGAACGCATTCGCAGTCTTACAGTTACCCAGTTAGAAAATTTAGCTGAGGCTTTATTAGATTTTACAACCGCAGAGGATTTAGCAAATTGGTTAAATCAACTATCAAGTTGATTATGTAGAGACGTGATATATCACGTCTCACAATTTAAATTTCCAAGAAAAATTCACAATGGCTAATATTTTTGCTTCTTCATTACTTGTTATGCTAAATACGTCTAAAAAATAGCTTTAAATCCTTTCTAGGCAAGAGCAGCAGCCATTCTCTTAATGTTTAAGCCTTTACCGCACGCATGAAATGTTCTCTTTAAGTAACTAACAAGTCATCGAGTTGTAACTCAGACTGTTGAAAAACATAATTAACAGATGCAAATAGTTTATCTAGCTCATAAATAGTATTAGGAGTAATATTTCTGGTAAATTTATTAGCTTCCAACTTACCAAACTCCCATGTGGTACCATTAGAAACAATGCCATATATCGTTATCACAAATTCGCCATTTAGCCTTTGAGCAGCTATCATCTCAGCTAGACATTGTGCCCAACCACCCTCAAAATCATCTTGTTTGGCTTCTACAAGTATAAAATATGGCTTGTCAAATACTACTTTTCCTAAAGATGACCTTTTAGCAAGAATATATTCGGGATAACCTGTTAACTTTTCGTTATAATCAAGAAATTCATGGCTCCATAAAGTGAACTTGCTACTGTAGCGTTTCCAAACTTCTTTTAAAACTGGATATATTAGATTTTCGCAAATAGCATACTCTGAGTTATTTATAACTCCTTCCCGCATTACTGTTTCTAAGTCTTCACGAAAGTAATCAGAAACTTTAAACTCAGCTTCACCCATAAAATTTGATTCCACGTAGGAAACCTGATACTCTTTAAGAACGCTACTAATCGTTTTGTAACTACTAAAAGCCATTTTAAACTCCTTGCATA